>CAMVIC010000186.1 GCA_947167435.1 uncultured Clostridia bacterium
GTGCTCATCACACGCAGCAGACGCTCGGGGTAGAGGATGGTCGCGCCGTTGGTCTCGAACTTGTAGCCGATGGTGCTGAACTGGTTCAGCGGGCCGCCGATCTCGCTCTTGTCGTGGATGATCATCTCCAGGGCGCCGCCCTCCGGGTCGATGATGCCGAAGGAATCCTTGCCGAAGAAATAGGTGGCGTAGGTCACGGTTTCGTCCTTGCTCAGGTAGGACTGCTCCGCATCCCCGCCCTCATCAACGACGGCCAGTACCGGGGCAAAGGTGTCCTCGATAAAGCGCACGCCGTGCAGCTCGCCGATCTCGCCGTTGAAGAGCTCCTCGGGGTTTGCGTACTTGTGGGCCTCGATCCAGCCCTCGCTCTCACGCAGGTCGTAAGCCACGGAGGGATGGATGACGGCGTAGTACTTGCCGTTGATGCGGGGCACCCGGTTCTTCTTCATGATGGTGACGGCCTTGTTCACCATCTCCGCGGTCAGGGTGCTCCGTGCAGAGGCGTTGTCCTCCATTTCGTCGGGGCTGGTGGGGGTAACCACGGTCCCGGCAGGCACGCCGGTCAGGGGGTCGATGTTGTCGCAATAGAGCACAGTGCTGCCGGTCAGCAGGGCGTTGCGGATCAGGGCCTCCTGGGTCTCGGCCGCAGAGGCGCCCATCTCCTCGGTGACCATCATGATCACGTCATCGTAAGAACGCAGCTCCAGCTTGTCCGAAACGGAGGCGTACATGCCGTACTGGTCGATGCTGCCGGTGAGCTTGGTCACGCCGAAGGTCTTGCCCTGGGGGATGACCGCCTCCACCAGCTTGTCCGCACGGGGGAAGGTGTTGGCCTTGCGCCATTCCACGGTGCCGTTGTGGTTCTTGGGCAGGGGCTGCCGCTTGCCGAACTGGGCGTAGAAAAGCTCCGTGCGGGCGTTTTCCAGAAGCTCGGTGTCGTAATACTCCTTCAACTCCGGCGCCATGTCGTTGTACAGGGTACGGTCAGTGGTGTCGCCAGTGTAGGCGTTGGTCATGGTCGCGGTGGCGTTGACATTGCTGCCGGCGTCCGCGAAGAACTGCAGGTTGAAAAGTGCCTTGATAAAATCGATCATTTTAATCTCCTTATCCGGGAGGCGGGTACTTGGCCTTGATATAGGCCGCCCGCTGCTCCCTTGTCATGTGTTTCAGGTCCGGTGTGCTGGATACAGCCGCCATGGCGCTGCCGCCGTTCTCCCTGGGCCGCACGCCCGAACGGATGGCCGCAGCCGCGTCCGCCTTTGCACGTCTGGCGATGGCCTCCGCCTGCTTCTCCATGATCTCGTTGTGGTGCAGGCTGTAGAAGGCGTCGTCCACGCTCATGCCCACCTCCGGGGAGGTAAGCTGCATGAACCGGGGATTCTGCAGCTCCCGCTGCAGGTCAAAGTCCGGGAACAGCTTCTTCAGCTCTCCCGCCTGCTGCTGCATCTTCCGAAAATGCTGCTGCAGCTGGAATTCCCGCTCCTGCTTCTGCTGCTGGGCCTTCAGTGCCTGGGCCTGGGCCTCGGCTCTGCGCCGCTCCATGTTGCTCTGCTCCAGCTGTTTTGCAACCGCGATATCCACGCCCAGGTCCTCCGCCCGGCGCTCGTAATAGCTGTCGTCGTCCGTCACGGCCTTGGTCAGGGCGTCCAGGTCATACTGCCCGTCCTTGGCCTCCAGTCCGTAGCGGCTGGCGATCAGCTCCAGCATCGGGGCAATCTTCCCCAGCTGGGCCTCGGCCTGCTGTCTGGCTGCGGTTGCCTGCTTGCCGCGCTCTGCGATCATCACCTGCAGGCGCTGCTTGTTTTCGGGGATCTCCATGAACGCGTCCCAGTCCGTAGCGGGATTCGCCGCCTGCGGCTCCGCTGCCGGTTCCTGCTGCTCCGCGGCAGGCTCAACCGGTGCATTCTTTTTGCGCTGGCGGAACTTCTCCGCCCGCTCGTGAGGCACGCCCAGATCCTCCAGACTCCGCCCGGCGTCGGCGGCTGTAACGCCCGTGCTCTGCCCGGCGTCGGCAGAAGGTACGCCCGTTGCGGCTCCGTCTCCGCCGGCAGCGCCTCCGGAAGCGCCGTCCGCGAAAAACTGCAGCCACTCTTTGATGATGGTGGTCATAAAGCTCCTTTCTCGTTCTCGGGAAAACTCCCTTTGTTTATGCCCATGATCATCATAATAAAAAGGGGGATGACATTGTCACCCCCCCGGTACAATACTTTTTTCGCGCCCAGCAGCGCCGGGCATTGCCCGGCACCGCGCCGCGTCAAATGCGGAATTCGGAATTCGGCCCGCCAAGCCCTTTTTCAGAACCGAAATAGACGGGCTTGATGGGCATACCCACCCCAAAGCAGTTGGAGACTTCCGATATTTTGACACGATTTTCAAAGTGGGAAACGAGTACTATTCTGGAGTCATCAGCCTTATGCCCGTCAAGAACGAATTGCTTACGCATGCGATTACACAAATAGAAAACATCACCCAGGACATAGCTGCTTCGTACGGAATAAATCCGCAGAGCAGGTTCCTGCGTGATGCTTCTATGGATAGAGTATCACAGCAGAAGCTGACAATCAAGGAAAAAATAGAACAGCGTGACGCCGAGTATTTGGAACTTGCAAAAGATCCAGATAAAAATGAGGCTCGGCTGAGAAAAATGGTAGACGAAGCGGCTGCTGACGCTAATATGTACAGACGTAATGCAGGCGAAGAGCTTAACATTTACATCCCAGACGGCGTGATGAAGAGCGACGGCTCAGCTGTTAGCTTCACGGACCTTATACTTGACGGTGAGAAACTGGGAGAGACGAGAGGACTCAACACGCACTTCCTTGCCTCGCCCCGCCGCAGACCCGGTACCGCGTCCGACGTTTCGGGACGTCGAGGACGCCGTCCCCTACAAACAGAACCGCGATTTCCGTTCCTGCGTGTAGGGGCCGACGTCTCGGCGGCCCGTCTTGCCTTCCCCTCCAGGGGAAGGCTTTTTCCGCCGTGCCCCCTCGTCTCCTGAAAGCGATTAATTCTCCTCTTTCCCGCTGTTATCCACTGCTTCCGGCAGCGGCTCGGTATAGAGCGTCTGCTTTTTCGCCTTTCGCGCAAACCGGATCAGAAGCAGCACCAGCACCACGTCCATCACGGCCAGAAGCAGCGGCACAACCACCAGATTGTCATTGACCGCGGCAAACTCCTCGCACAGCGAAAAATCATAGAGGCCGTGCATCAGCCATGCAAGCCCAAAGCCTGTCCACTTCAGAGCAGGCCTGCCGGTTTTGGCGCCCTTGCCGTAGAAATACCCCGTCAGGAAGCCGTATCCCCCATGGGGAACCGTAATACCCCGGATCAGCATCACCGGAACGCTTTCGCCGATGGAATAGATGACGCTCTCCAGCATGCCGAAGCCGAGGCCGATCACCGTCATCAGCACCGCCGTATCCAGCCAGGAATACGGGTAATCCGTCTTCTTCAGCATCCGCCGGAAGCCCCAGAACTTCACCGCTTCCTCCACCAGGGCCAGCACGATGAATTTATACAGCGCCTGATACAGAAGCGGGTTTGTATTCTGCAGCTTTGTCAGTCGCAGGAGAAAATACGTGCACCCGGAAAGCAGAATGACCGGCAGCGTACACAAGGCCCCCTGCAGCAGCATCCGGTCGCAGAGCTTTCGATACGCCTCTTCCCCGCTGAGGCCGTTCCGGAGCCACAGATAAAGTGCGACCGACGGCACAAAGCTTACAACACAGGCCAATAAAAACACTAACATGGACAGCACCTTTCTTTCTGATTATGCACGTAAAACGAACCCCGCGGACCCTTACTGCTTCCGCCCACTGTGCCGCTTCTTCGTAGGGGCGGATATCATCCGCCCGCCCTGCCTCGCCCCCTTGGCTCTCCCCGCGCGGCAGCGTGGGGAGAGCTGGCGCGAAGCGCCTGAGAGGGGCCGCCCTCTTGCCTCGCCCCTCCGAGGGACTCACGCCGTCCGGAAAACATGACGGTGTCATGTTTTTCAGGCGGGAGAGGCGCGCAGCGACTAGTGGCATCCGGCGTCTCACGCAAGCCGGATGACGGATGAGGTGTCGTTCCTCTCGTCCCCTGAAAACGAATCACTGCCGCTCCAGCCAGGCCATCAGCAGATTCACGATCCGCTCCTGCTGATTTTCCGTCAGCTCCCGGTGTAGCGGGACCTTATACCACTTGTTCAGGCAGCCTCGGCAGCAGCAGGCTGTGGCGTGCATGGCCTTGAACACGGGATGCCCGTGCATGGGGGTCTGCTTCCCGTCGTTGACCGGCTCCGCCGGCGCCAGCTTCTGCCGCACAAAGTCCTCCGCATGCCGCCGCATCACGGCCATGCCCTTTTCTTCCAGGTACAGCCGCTCCTTTTTTGTCAGCCGAAAGCCGGA
>CAMVIC010000187.1 GCA_947167435.1 uncultured Clostridia bacterium
ACAAGCTGCCGGCCGGGTATACCGTGCCGCCCGAGCGGGTCAAGCCCTGGGGTACCGGGCATGCCACTCTCTGCGCAAAGGACGCGGTGGACGGTCCCTTCGCCGTCATCAACGCCGACGACTTCTACGGTCCCAGTGCCTACCGGATCCTCTATGACTTTCTCACTTCGGAGCATCCGGACAATGAGCACGCCATGGTGGGTTACCTGCTGAAAAACACCGTTACGGAAAACGGAACCGTGGCCCGGGGCATCTGCCAGGTGCAGGACGGCTATCTCACCGGCGTGACGGAGCGCACCAAGATCGCAAAACGGGGTGAGGACGCGGCCTATACCGAAGACGATGGCGAGACCTGGGTCCCGGTCTCCGGGCTCTCCTCCGTCTCCATGAACTTCTGGGGCTTCAGCCACACCATGATGGACGAGCTGGAAAAGCGCTTCCCCGCCTGGCTGGACGAAAACCTGCCGGTCAACCCCGCCAAGTGCGAGTATTTCCTCCCCTTCGTGGCAAACGCCCTCATTCAGGAGGGCGAGGGCCGGGTGCGGGTGCTGGACTGCCACGAGACCTGGCACGGCATCACCTACCGGGAGGATATGGACAGCGTCGTCAACTACATTGCCGATCTGCGTGCCCGGGGCATCTACCCCGAGACGCTGCTGGATTAAACAAGGAGGGTAAGGACATGGATATTCTGGTTACCGGCGGTGCCGGTTATATTGGGAGCCACACCTGTGTGGAGCTGCTGGAGCGGGGCTACGGCGTGGTCGTCATCGACAACCTGGTCAATTCCAGCGCAAAGGCCATTGAACGGGTGGAACAGATCACCGGCAGGCACATCGACTTTTATCAGGCCGACGTGCGGGACCGGGCCGCTCTGGACCGCATCTTTGAAAAGCACGACATCAACTGCTCCATCCACTTTGCCGGACTCAAGGCCGTAGGCGAATCGGTGGCCATGCCCCTGGAGTACTACGACAACAACCTCTTCTCCACTGTGCGACTGTGCGAAGCCATGCGGGACCACGGGGTCAAGAACATCATCTTCTCCTCCTCCGCCACCGTCTACTCCGGCGACAATGAGGTTCCCCTGAAGGAGACTTCCAAAACCGGCATGTGCACCAACCCCTACGGCTGGACCAAGTACATGTCCGAACAGATTCTGCGGGACACCGCCAAGGCCGTGGACGACTGGTCCGTGGTGCTGCTGCGCTACTTCAACCCCATCGGCGCCCACAAGAGCGGCCTGATCGGTGAGGATCCCCGGGGCATTCCCAACAACCTGATGCCCTTTATCTCCCAGGTGGCCATCGGCCGCCGGGATCATCTGAACGTCTTCGGTGACGACTACGACACCCCCGACGGCACCGGCGTGCGGGACTACATCCACGTGGTGGACCTGGCCCGGGGCCATGTGGCCGCCATCGACTATATGCAGACTCACCGTGGCGAGAGCGTGTTCAACCTGGGCACCGGCGTGGGCTACAGTGTGCTGGACATGGTGAAGGCCTTTGAGCGGGTCAACGGCGTTAAGATTCCCTACGAAATCGTGCCCCGCCGCCCCGGCGACCTGGCCACGGTGTACTCCAGCCCCGACAAGAGCGCCCAGCTTCTGGGCTGGAAAGCGGAGTACAATCTGGAAGACATGTGCCGGGACACCTGGGCCTGGCAGAGCAAGAACCCCATGGGCTACGGAGAAGCATAAAACTGAACATGTGACAAACAGGCAGGACTTTTCCACGGAAAGTCCTGCCTGTTTTTATTCTCTTTGCGGTTGTCAGACGCCTGTACTCACCGGCCTACTCCTCCAGGAACAGCCTGCCGGAGAGCAGGGCCAACAGCAGCTCTTCCAGCCCCTCGGCGGTGCTGGTGCAGCCCTCCCGGGCATAGCTGCGGGCGACACAGGCAATGCCTCCGGCGTAAAAGCTGGCCGCATAGTGCCGCAGGCAGGGATCCACCTTCGGCAGAAAGCAGTCACAGCAGTCCAGCACTTCAAAGAAGCTGTCGTAGAGCAGATAATCGATGCCGTTATCCACCAGGAGCTTAATGAGCGAGCGGTTTCGCAGCATGTATTCGCTGTAGCCCCGGCACAGGCGGCGCAGCGCGCTCTCCGGCTCTGCGCGGCGGCTGCCGGAGATCTCGGGCAGGTCGCAGTCTGTGGTCTGAAGGGCGAAAACCATCACGTTTTCCCGGCTGGTGAAGAGGCTGTAAAAGGTCTGTCGCGAGATTCCCGCCGTCTTGCACAGCTCACTGACGGTGATCTGGGTAAAGGGCTTCTCCCGGATCAGGTCCATCATCGCCTCCGCGATCTGTTTTTGCGATTGAATTGCCGTTTTGTTGCTGCCGCAGTACATAGCTGTTTCCTCTTTCTCCCGTATCTGTCCGTATTATAGCAAAGAAGCTTGACAAATGTCAAGATTTGTTGTATCATGCAGAAAACTTGACATTTGTCAACCCATATTTCAGTATGACAAGAAGGAGGAAACGATCATGTCCGTGATCCCCGTATATAACATCATCGCCCTGCCGGGGGCTACGCTCTGGCTCCACAGCCGAATCTACCGGGAACTGACCGGGAAAGCGCCGGTGGAGGGCGAACGCGTCACCATTCTTATGCAGAAGGATGAGCAGCCCCGCAGTGCCCTGAACGCCGAGAGCTTTTATCCCATCGGCGTCATGGGCTGCATTCAGGAGGTAAACGACAGCGGCTTTCTATCCATCGACGTTCAAAGCCGCATCAACATCGAGGACATCGCCCTGCTGCCGGACCGGAGCTTCAGCCTGTCCGTATCCCGCCGGGCAGATCTCGGCACAGTGGATGCTCCTGAGGCCAGCCGCGCCCTGACCGAGGTTAAGGACCGCATTCTCGCCTTTTCCCGGGGCAAGCAGTGGGAAGAGACCACGCGCAGCCTGGCCGCTTACTGGGACTCTCTCTGGACCGTGGCCGCCGTCATGTCTCCCTGGCTGAGCATCCCCGCAGAGGAGCGCTATGCCCTGCTGGCGGAGGATGATCTGCCCACGCGCTTTGAAAAGCTGGAGCGCGCTTTGATGGAAGGCCTGGAGATGGCCGACGTACAGAGCGCCGCCCAGTCCGCCCAGCAGGAGGACCATGAGAAGCTCTACCGGGAGTCCGCCCTCCGCAAGCAGATCGAGTATCTGCAAAAGGAACTGGACGCCATGCACCCGGAGAACGTCACCGAGGTCCGTCGCCTGGAGCTGAAGCTGGAGGAGGCAGGCATGAACGAAAGCGCCCTGAAGGAGGGGCGCAAGGTCCTCAACCGTCTGAAGGGCGAGGGCGCCAACAGCCCGGAAACCGGCATGCTGACCGACTGGCTGGACCTGCTCACAAGTCTCCCCTGGAAGAAGGCAGAGGCCAAGGAGATCTCCCTGGAGGACGCGCGCGAAGCGCTGAACGCCGGGCACTCCGGCCTGGACAAGGTCAAGAAGCGTATTCTGCAGCAGCTTGCGGTCATGCGCCTGAAGGGAAAGCAGTCCGGCTCCATTCTCTGCTTTGTGGGCGCGCCGGGCACCGGCAAGACCTCCATCGGGGAGTCCATCGCCAAAGCCCTTGGCCGGGAGTACGTGCGGGTCTCTCTGGGCGGCATCCGGGACGAGGCCGACATTCGCGGCCACCGGCGGACCTACATTGGCGCCATGCCGGGCCGCATCATCGACGGCATCCACAAGTGCGGCGCCTCCAACCCGGTGATGGTGCTGGACGAGGTGGACAAGCTCTCCCAGTCCTATAACGGGGATCCGGCCAGCGCCCTGCTGGAGGTGCTGGACCCGGAGCAGAATTTCTCCTGTACCGACCACTATCTGAACGTCCCCTTTGACCTGAGCGACGTGCTCTTCATCTGCACCGCCAACACCCTGGACACCATTCCCGAGCCTCTGCTCAACCGAATGGAGGTCATCCCCTTCCAGGGCTCCACGCCCACCGAGAAGCACCGGATCGCCCGGGAGCATCTGCTGCCCAGAGCCATGCAGGCCGTGGGCGTACCGGAGGCTGCGCTCTCCGTCAGCGACGAGGCCATCGACGCCGTTATTGAGGACTACACCAGGGAAGCCGGCGTGCGGGGGCTGAAAAAGCGCATGGACCAGCTCTGCCGCAGCGCGGCGGTCAGCCTGGTGGAAAACCCGGAGGCCGTGATCAGCGTCACGCCGGAGAACCTTTCGGAATTTATGGATATGAACCCCGTCCGCCGCAAGCACGTGCCGCAGAGCGCCAAGCCCGGCATCGTCACCGGTCTGGCCTGGACCAGCGCAGGCGGCGACATTCTGTACATCCAGACCCTGCTGACGAAGGGCAGCGGCAAGATCACCGTCACCGGTCAGCTGGGCGA
>CAMVIC010000188.1 GCA_947167435.1 uncultured Clostridia bacterium
TGATGAGCGCCTCGTCGGGGCCGGGAACCGGCATGGGGACGTCGGTCAGCTCCAGGTTGAGCCAGTCTTTCAAAACTGCTGCTTTCATGGTGAATCAGATCCTTTCGTTAATATGCAAATACACGTAGGGGTCGGCCTCCGTATCAACCCGTTCGCTCCCAAAAGGGACGGGTCGTCGGGGGGCGCCGGCCCCTACGCGCTTATGTTACGGTTGTTTGCCGATGTAGGCCAGAATGCCGCCGTCCACGTACAGGATGTGGCCGTTGACGAAGTTGGAGGCGTCGGAGGCCAGGAATACGGCGGGACCCATCAGATCCTCGGGGGTGCCCCAGCGGGCAGCGGGGGTCTTGGCCACGATGAACTGGTCGAAGGGATGACGGCTGCCGTCGGGCTGACGCTCGCGCAGGGGTGCGGTCTGGGGAGTGGCGATGTAGCCGGGGCCGATGCCGTTGCACTGGATGTTGTACTCGCCGTACTCGGAGCAGATGTTGCGGGTCAGCATCTTCAGGCCGCCCTTGGCAGCAGCGTAAGCGGAGACGGTCTCGCGGCCCAGCTCGCTCATCATGGAGCAGATGTTGATGATCTTGCCGTGGCCCTTCTTGATCATGCCGGGGATGACGGCCTTGGAGACGATGAAGGGGGCGTTCAGGTCGATGTCGATGACCTGGCGGAAGTCCTCGGCGCTCATCTCGATCATGGGGATGCGCTTGATGATGCCGGCGTTGTTGACCAGAATGTCGATGGTGCCGACCTCTTCCTCGATCTTGGCCACCATCTCCTTGACCTCTTCTTCCTTGGTCACGTCGCAGTAATAGCCGTGAGCGTCAATGCCCTTCTCGGCATATGCCTTCATGGCGGCTTCCATGTGGTGCTCGCCGCGGCAGTTGAAGCAGATCTTGGCGCCGGCGGCCGCATAGGCCTCGGCGATGGCGAAGCCGATACCGTAGGCCGCGCCGGTGATGAGAGCTACCTTGCCCTCCAGGGAAAAGGCTTTCATGTCCATTTTGAAAGTTCCTCCGGAATATTAGTTTTAAGATTTCAGTTTTCAGGACCAGGCTTTCGGCAGAGGGGGAGCAAGCGGAAACGCCGGGAGCCTGTTTGATTTTTCAGTTTTCGGGGCCGGTTTTCGGCAGGGGGCAAGGGCGCGGAAACGCCGGGCGTCTGCACCGCGGCGAGATCTGCCCCAAGGCCCTCTGCTGAAAACTGACGGACTGAAAACTAAGCTCAGCGCTGGACGCGGCCGGAGCCGTCGCCGCCCATGAGCTTCTCCACCTCGTCCACGGAGACGCGGTTGAAGTCGCCCAGGATGCTGTGCTTGAGGCAGGAGGCCGCCACGGCGAACTCCAGAGCCTGCTGCTTGTCCTCATAGTGGGTCAGACCGTACAGGAGGCCGCCGCCGAAGCTGTCGCCGCCGCCCACGCGGTCCACGATGTCGCGGATCTCATAGCGCTTGGATTCATAGAAGTGCTTTCTGTCGTTGAGGCAGGCGGCCCAGCCGTTCCAGTCGGCGGACTTGCTTTCACGCAGGGTGATGGCAATGCACTTCATGTTGGGGTAAGCAGCCAGGACCTTGTCGCCCAGGGCTTTGTACTTGGCGCGGTCCAGCTCGCCGCTCTCCACCACCACGTCGGTGGTGATCTCCAGGGACTTCTGCACGTCCTCCTCGTTGGCGATGGCCACGTCAACGTAGTTGGCCAGCTCACGCATGACCTCGGCGGCGCGCACGCCGTACTTCCACAGGTTCTTGCGGTAGTTCAGGTCGCAGGAGACGGTGATGCCTCTCTTCTTGGCTTCCTTCACGCTCTCCAGAGACAGCTCCTTGGCGCTCTCGGAGATGGCGGGGGTGATGCCGGTGATGTGGAACCAGCCCACACCCTCAAAGGCCTTGTCCCAGTCAATGTCGCCGGGCTTGGCCAGGGCGATGGCGGAGTACTCGCGGTCATAGACCACCTTGCTGGGACGGGCGTTGGCGCCGGTCTCCAGATAGTAGATGCCCACGCGGCCCTTGTCGGAGCGGACGATGCGGCTGGTGTCCACGCCGAACTTGCGCAGATCCTTGATGCACTCGTCGGCAATGGTGTTCTTGGGCAGGACGGTCAGGTAGGCCACGTCCTGGTCGTAGTTTGCCAGGGAGACGGCCACGTTGGCCTCGCCGCCGCCGAAGGTGGCCTCCAGCATCGGGCTCTGGAAGAAGCGCTCCAGACCGGGGGATTTCAGACGCAGCATGACTTCGCCGAAGGTTAAGAATTTCATAGGAATCTCCTCCAATATTATTATTTTATCTTCGATTCAGGGACGCTTCCCGGCACGCAGGCCGGGAGAGCGTGCCGGGGATTACTTCTGCAGAAGGTGCACGGCAAAGCCGCCGATCTCGTCGCGCAGATACACGGCGTTGAGGCGGTCGCCCTTGTACTTGGCGGTGTCCATGTCCACCACGAAGCCCCGCTTGGTCAGCTCGCCGATGGCCACTTCCATCTTGTTGGTGCGCACGGCGATGTGACCCTTGGCGCCCAGGTACTGGGTCTTCATGATCTCAAGGCCGGGACCGGCAAAGTTGGAGGAATTGCCGGGCTTGACGGCGAAATCAAAGGCCTCCTGGAACTTCTCGGCAACGGCCATGGAGGTGTCCGCGTCGTCGGAGTTGATGCCGATGTGGGCAAGTTCAAAGCCCATGGCGGCCTTGCGGGCCTCGGCGCAGAGGGCGGTGATCTTCTCGAAGTTGCCGGCGTTGATCTCGGCCTTGGGCACGGTCCAGCTGCCGCCAACCGCGTGGATGATGGGGGAGGAGATGAACTCGCCGATGTTGTCGTTGTTTACGCCGCCGGTGGGGATGAACTTGGTGCCGGGGAAGGGGCCGGACAGGCTCTTCAGGGCCTTCAGACCGCCGTAGACGTTGGCGGGGAAGAACTTGAGGACCTTCAGGTCATGCTTCTTGGCCATCATGATCTCGGTGGGGGTGACGCAGCCGGGGGTGACCGCAACGCCGTTTTCCACACACCAGGCCACGGTCTCCTCGTCATAGCCGGGGGAGACGATGAACTTGGCGCCGCATTCCACGGCCAGCTTGCACTGCTCCAGGTTGATGACGGTGCCGGCGCCAACCAGCATCTCGGGCACTTCCTTGGCCACGGCGCGGATGGAATCGGCCGCGGCGGCGGTGCGGAAGGTGATCTCCATCACGTCGATGCCGCCGGCGATCATGGCTTTGGCGGTGGGGACAGCGTCCTCCGCCTTGTCCAGGACGACTACGGGCACGATGCCGGCAGCCGCCATTCTGTTCAGAACATCCATTGCAATTTCTCCTTCAAAAAAATTTTCATAATTCACTTGCTTAAGTCGGAAGCCCACAGGGAGCGGACAGCTTGCCTTTTGGGGCAGTCTCCGGTATAATCAGGATGATCATCCGAAAACCAAGGAGGCGAAGCGCCGCATGAACGATTATCAGGCCTGCCTGCAGGCCCTGGAGGCGCTGTATCAGGACAGTGCCGTCCGGCAGCGCAGCTATTACCCGGACTTCCGCCGGAGCTGGGACGCGCTGCTGAAAAAGGCGGCGGAGAGCGGGGAGACCTACTTTGACGAAGAGGCCGCCTCCGTGATCCCCGTTCGCTGCGGGTACGGCGGGCTGGATTTCACCTTCCACCTGGACCAGAATAAGATGGCCGACTGGTATGCCCGGGAGGTCAAGCGGGGCAAACGGGTGGTGTTTGTGCCCAAGCGCGTCAGCCGCAGCCGCAGCGGCGCGCTTTCCTTTCACGATTCCCCCTGCTATTGGTATCCGGATTTCCCGGAGACCGCCCTGGAGGAACGGGACAGGAACATCCTGGCCTGCGCCATGCCGGGTCTGCCGCCGGAGCTGCACGTGGTTTACGGGAACAAGTGGGCCAAGCAGCGGTTTCTGAACCCGCTGACCCAGCGCTCCCTTCCGCTGTTTCTGATTCAGACGGACTACGTGCCCGCCTTTCTGGCCAGCCCCTTTGAAATCTGTCTGTATCTCTTCCTGATGGACTACTGCATCATCAAGGAGGACTACCAGAAGGTGAAGGACGAGGAGCTGCGCAGCCTTCTGCACATCTTCCGCCCGTCGCCGATGCTCAGGATCAAGTCACTTCTTTGAGCGCTTTGCGCTCAAAGAAGTGACAGTTTTTAGTTTTCAGTTTTTAGAGGGAGACGGAGGCTCACGTTTCGGAGCACCCGGCTTCTTCGAAAACCGAACTGCTGAAAACTGAAATCTGAACGCTGAAAACTTATCTCAGGTCCGGGGTGTCGATGGTGTCCATGTCGTCGAAGGCCTGGTTCTCGCCGCCCATGGCCC
>CAMVIC010000189.1 GCA_947167435.1 uncultured Clostridia bacterium
GCAGCCGCTCGCCGTCGTCCCCGTCCTGGTAGAGCAGGGTATCCTCATCCGTCAACCAGGCATAAAAGCAGCGGGTGTCCACCAGCACGGACTCCACCGCCTCGCCGGGGACCATGGAGCAGAAGCGGCCGTCCTCCCGGCAGTAATACAGCCGCCCGTCCCGGGCACTGAGCCAGGAGCAGGGTCCGGCGCGGAGATAGCGGCGCTCTCCGGAGGAAAGGTCCACGCTCTCCAGAACGCCGCCGTTTTGTCCGTTGATGTAATACAGCTGTCCGCCCAGCAGACACGGCCATCGGGGCACGCAGTCCTCCGCCAGCACCGTACAGTCCGACACGTGAAAGTTATACAGCCGGTAGCGGGCCAGTACGGGCCTGCTGCGGGCGTCATAATCCAGGGTGTATAGATCCCGGCCCTCCAGCAGGGCCCGGTTTTCCTGCATGAAGGTCGCCATGGCCAGTTCCTCCGCCCGGCTGAGGGCGGGAAGCCCAGGGGACAGGGCGGCTGCGCGGGGCGGCAGCGAAATCAGCAGCAGAAGCAGGATGAGCAGGGCCAGACCCTGCCGGACGGTTTTTTCCATGGTGCCGCTCCCTTCCCTCGTTTTCGGGCGGGTACAGAGCCGCCCCCGGGCAATTTTATCACGGAGAGGCCGTTCTTTCAATTGCACAACGGGAAAAAGCATGGTATGATGGGGAAAAATGCTCCGGGGAGGGCCCATCCTGTCATGAAGAAAATTCCGAAACGATCGTTAGCGATTCTGGTTCTGCTGCTCCTGGCCTGGCTGTTCCTGGGCAGACCGGCAGATTCCCAGCTGCTCAGCCCTGCCCAGACCGCCGGGATCCAGGTGATCACCGAAACACCGGAGCCCAGCCCGGCCCCAAGCGCATCCCCAAAGCCCGCGGCGACGCCGAAGCCCACCGCCACGCCGAAGCCCGCGGCGACGCCGAAGCCCACCGCCACACCGAAGCCCACCGCCACGCCGAAGCCCACACAGGCGGCGCTGGATGAGCACGGCAGCTATACCACCGCCGAGGACGTGGCACTGTACCTGATCACCTACGGCCATCTGCCCGACAACTTCATCACCAAGCGGCAGGCGGAGGCGGCAGGCTGGACCGGCGGCTCGCTGGAACCCTATTGCCCCGGCAAATGCATCGGCGGCAGCCGCTTCGGCAACTATGAGGGGCTGCTTCCCTCCGCCAAGGGCCGCACCTGGACCGAATGCGATATCAACACCCTGGGTGCCCGCAGCCGGGGAGCGGAGCGCCTGGTCTTTTCCAACGACGGCCTGATCTATTACACCGACGACCACTACGAGAGCTTCACACTCCTATACGGCGACCCGTGAATTTAAGCTGTCGACAAAGCCGGAAGGCTTTGCCGACAGAGGGGATTGCAGCCTGCTGCGCGCACTCGCGCAAGGCGCTCGCACACTTGCAGGCCAATACGAATCCCTGATAGAAATCATGCAATCTTTGCGGCCGGAATTGCGCCATGCTTCGTTCCTTTCCTTGCAAATATATTTCCATTATTCGCTGCGGAAAGCGCCTCGCCTGACACAATTCCGGCTCGCAAATCTTTGCATTCATCTTATCAGGGATTCGTATGAAGAGTTTTTTCCGAGGCGCATGTCCCCGGAAAAAACGATTCCAATTGATTTTTCGCCTTGCGAGGCGAAAAACTCTGCGAGGCTTTTTTCTGAAATCAAGTTTGTCTACAGTCTGAGAGCGTATTCCCGCCCGGGATGCGCTCTCTGTCCTTTTCCAAGATGCCGGGATTGCGGCCGGATGCTTCCAACGTCACGGGCCTGGACGCGGCGGGGGAGGGCGAAGCCGACAACAGTTAGCCATAACAAACTTTTTTCTCCCGCACCATTGACTTTTGCCGGAGATTGTCTTATACTCCAATTAGTTAGACATAGCTAACTAATAATTGAAAGCAAAAGGAGTATGCAAGATGAAGAAGCTGCTTTCCCTTGCGCTGGCGCTGTGCCTGGTGCTGAGCCTGGGCGCCGCGGGCGCGTACGCAGATGAGGCGGAGACGGGTGTGTGGCCCCAAATTGCCGGCGAGAACGGCACGACCTATGCAAACCTCTTTGAAGTGATCCTGGCAGAGGATTGCGACACGCTCTGGAACGACTATGTGGGCGCCGTGGTGGGCGAGGACGCGGCGGCGGACACGGTGGCCGCCCTCAAGGGCTCCATCAGCTCGGAGCTCTACGGAGAGGACGCCATTACCGCCTTTGCCGACGGCGGCATGGCCTTCGACTGCTGGTACATCAACGGCGTGGACACCTTCACCTTCGCGGGCGACACCGCCACCGTCAACAAGACCGACGGCAGCAGCGAGACCCACACCTATGAATATCTGGGCCAGTATCTGATCGGCGAGGGCGAGGTCATGAACTACATGGGCGCGGAGTTCCCCGTGGCCTTCCCCTGCGACGTGTACAAGAGCACCGACGAGGCGGGCGAATTCAACTATTTCTTCTTCCGCGAGGACACCATGGACACCACCTATCACCTGGAGTTCCGCTACGGGAAAGACCTGGAGGAGCTGCAGGGCTATTTCGTGGGCCCCTACGCCTACTGGCTGGCCGCGGGCTTTGACGTGGACGCCGACCAGAAGACTCTGGAGAACGTGGTCGCCCTGTTCTGCCTGGAGAACATGGACTATTCCGGCCACAGCGAGGGCGCCCTCCGGCAGCTGAGCGAGCTTGGCATCGTGGGCAGCTGGAATGCGGACCTGAGCCCCTTCGTCGAGGAGTTTGCCGGCGTGGAGCTGAGCATGAGCATCGACGAGAACGGCCACGGCATTACTTATATGAACGGCGCGAAGACCCGGGACTTTGAGGCCTACGCCCTGGACAACGGCGAGAAGGGCGACGGCGCCGGGCTGTACGTGGCCTACGACAACGAGGCCATGGAGGCGGAGGCCGCCCCCTACACCCTGACTGAGAACGAGGACGGCGCGGCAGTACTGACCCTGGTGGCCGACGACGGCACCATCAGCTGGGTCAAGGCCGAGGCGGAGACGCTCAGCTTTGCCGGCGGTCTTGGCACCGCGGAGGACCCCTACCTGATCGAGACGGCGGAGCAGCTCTCTGCCATCCGCAATGACATGGCCGCCAGCTACAGGCTGGCCGCGGACATTGATCTGGCCGGCGCCCAGTGGCAGCCCATCGGCACCTTTGTCCCCCAGGGCGCCGAGGGCGAGGCAGCGGAGATGCCCGACCCGGCCTATGCCTTCACCGGCACCTTTGACGGCGACGGACACAGCATTTCCAACCTGGTCATCGACCAGCCCGAGGGCTACGCCATCGGCCTTTTCGGCTGCATCGCCGGAGCGAAGGTGGAGAATCTGACGGTGGCCAACGCCACCGTGGACGGCAGCCTGATGTGCGGCGCCGTGGTGGGCTATTCCTTCGACAGCTTTGTGAGCAAGGTGAACCTGGCGGGCGAGAACACCATCACCGGCCATGACAGCGAGACCTTTGGCGTGTCCAACATGGTCGGCGGCGTCGTGGGCGCGGGCATGGACAGCGTCATTGCCGACTGCACGGCGACGGCCGACATCGTTCTGGGCGACGGCGCCCATGACGCAGGCATCGTGGGCGGCGGCCTGGAGGTCACCTCGGTGCTCAACTGCAGCGCCTCCGGCAGCATCACCGCCGGCAGCGGCTGCTTCGGCCTGGGCGGCGTGTCCGGCTGCGGCTTCGGCTCCGAGGCCTTCACCGGCTGCGCGGCCTCTGACGTGAGCATCAGCGCCGGCGACGACTGCCGGTGGATCGGCGGCATCACCGGCTATGCGGGCGGCTTCGAGATGGAGGAGGCCGGCGTGGCGGTCACCGTGTTCACCGGCTGCACGGTGGAGAACGTGAGCGTCAGTACCGGCGAGAACACCAGCCAGGTCGGCGACATTGTGGGCGGCGGCTTCTTCGCCGAGGAGGCGGCAGCCTACTACGGCGCCCCCTTTGACGCGCCCACGGTATACGTGCTGACCGACTGCACCGGCAGCGTGACCGTCAACGGCGACTCCCTGGCCGCCTGAGCGACAGACACAGATCCTCAAGTGCCCCTGTCCGGCAGGACAGGGGCGCTTGAGACCGTCAAAAAAGTCCTTTGGACTTTCTTGACGGAGGGGATGCAGCTCCGCGCGCGCACTCGCTGTCCGCCTTTGGCGGACAACTCGCACACTTCGGAGCTGAGAAGTGTTTTTCCCGAGGCACATGTCCCCGGGAAAAACGGATTTGATCGCTTTTTCGCTTCCGAGCGAAAAACTCTGCGAGGCTTTTTTGACAAGCTGAA
>CAMVIC010000190.1 GCA_947167435.1 uncultured Clostridia bacterium
CAACCAGCCACATGATCGCGTCCAGGGTGTTGTAAAGGAAATGGGGATTGATCTGCGCCTGCACCAGCGCCAGCTCCATGCTGCGAAGGCGAATCTGCTCCTGACGGTTCAGTTCCATCTGTTCGTTCAGGCGGCTCGCCATCTCCTCCAGGCCGTTGCTCAGAGCCTGAAGCTTGCTGTCCTCCGCCTGTACCGGCTCCCTTGCCGCCAAGTCCCCCCTGCCCAGTTCCTCTACACGGGCGTAGAGCGCGTCGATGGGCTGGGTGATGCTGCGGGTGATCTTGAAGCTCTTTTTCAGGCTCAGCGTGATCACTACCGCCATCACCGCGACCGCCAGGAGCAGCTCCGCGGTAAGCCAGACATTCTGCCGGTGACGCAAAGCGGCAAGTTCTCCCGCCTCATGGTAGAGGTAGGTATACATGTATTCCTGGATCAGCTCGGTAATGACGTAGATATTGGATTCCAGCTGATGGATCCGTCTGTCATAGCCTTCGGTGGATTCGATCTCTGAAATACAGCGTTTCAGGTTCTCACACAGGTTCAGCACGCTGTTGATCGCACGGTGCCCTTCCCGGTTGTGGGTAGTATCCAGCAGCTTTGTGGCAAGCTCGGTGGCCGCGTTTACCTCGTCCCAGGGAAGCTGGTCATCGCTCTGCGTGACGAAGTAGTACATTTTCAGGTCTACGTCGTCCTTAAAATTCTGGTTGAACTGGGAAGCTGTACTGATATTGTTGCTGACCTGCGTATACTGAACGCTGTACAGAAGAAACAGGCCCAGAATAAAAACCGAAAGCACACACAGCGGCACAGCCAGATAGAGGATCAAATCCTGAATCCGGCTGCGGATGGAGTTTTGATCACGCCTGGGCAGCGCTTTTTTCATTTTTCTCTCTCCCCCGCGCGGTATTCTCTGGGTGTGCAGCCCTGCGTCTTCTTAAAGACAAAGCTGAAATATCTGGGATCCTTGTATCCCACTTCAAATGCAATCTCCCCAGAGCGCTTGCTGCTCTGACGCAGCAGCTGCTTTGCCCGTGTCATTCGTTTCTGCGTCAGATATTCCACAAAAGAGACGCCCATCTTCTGGCTGAAAATGGCGCTGAGATAATTGGTGCTGATGTTGATTGCCTTGGCAACGCTGTTGAGGGAGATGGCGTCGTCCGTATAATTCTGGTCGATATAGTGGATCGCGCTCTCCACAAGGCCGCTGTTCTGCTTCTGTGACTCCTCATCACGGGCGCGGACAGCGACGCTGAGCACCTTGCGGAAGTATTCCTTCAGCTCCTGCGAGGAGCAATCCATTTCCGGTGCGGGAAGCCGTTTGGTCAGTTCCTCCTGATTCAGTCCCAAAGCCTGAATGGCAGCAACGGCATTTACGCGGGCGCTGAGCAGCAGATAATGCCGGAACATCATGGAATCCGCCGCGTCGCCCAGATTACTGAAGAACTCGGAGATAAAGTCGTCAATCTCGCTCTCCAGGCCCTTCTGCACAAAGTTTCGCAGGACCATCGGGTCCAGCTTTCCGGTATCCACCACGTCATAGTTTCCATTTTCGTCTCCGCCCCGTTCCACCATTTCCACCGTGAGAATATGCTGGCGCGGCATCAGGTGCCGATAGGCAAGCGCATGGTTGACCTCGGCATAGCATTGCGGAAGTCCGCTCAGCCGTGCGGTTGGATTGCCGATGGCCACGTACCAGTCAACCGGTTGGCTGCCGGCTTCGCAGCGCTCTTTGATGCTGTCTGCGCAGCGTCTCGTAAGGGCATCCAGCTTTCCCGCGTTTCCCTTCACCAGAACGGCATAGCTCATCAGATTGCAGCGAAACAGCAGCAGGTCGGGGAAGCGGAGAAAGTACTGAATCAGCTCCTCCTGCATCAGAGCGCACGCCTCCGAATAGGCCATGGGTGCATTCTGCGGCTGCAGCGTAAAGAGGAGCATGTTGTAGTTTTCTGCGTCCAGCTCAATCCCCAGTTTCTCCGCCTGCTCATAAATTTCCTGAACGCTCATGGCACCGCTGACCAGCTTGTCAAAAAACAGCCGGCGGGAATAGCTCTCGTATTCCTGAGCCTCTCTGGAAAAGCGCCGCAGATAGTCTTTCTGCTCCCGCTCCTCCTCAATCCGTTTTTTTGTCTGCTCCAGAGCCTTGATCATGTTAGCCTTGGTAATGGGCTTGAGCAGATACTGGTCCACGTGCAGTTCAATGGCCTGGCGGGCATAATCAAAGTCGTCATATCCGGAGAGGATTATGATTTTGGTATCCGGCAGCTCCCGGCTCACCAGACGGCTGAATGCCAGCCCGTCCATAAAGGGCATCTTGATATCGGTGATGAGGATGTCCGGCTTGAGCCTGCGAACCATGGGAAGCGCCATTTCTCCGTCGGAGGCCTCTCCCACAAAGGTAAAGCCCTGCTGTTCCCACGGGATCATATCCCGCAGGCCCTCCCGCACAATGCTTTCGTCCTCCGTCAAAAACACCTTCAGCATGGCCGTCCCCTCCGTTTCTTCATTCCGAACCCCGGTTTTCGCCCTGATTCTTCATTATTGTCATCTGTCTGTATTGTACCATTCCCTTTTGGGAAATGAAATCCATAATTTTCAGATTTCCTCCCGATATTTTACGAACTGCTCGCAGGAGAATGACAATTTGCCGACAATTGCTCACCACTGCCCGGTGTGATATAATACAGCTGTCAAAACATCATATCATGCGGAAAAAACGCAGGAGGGATCAGCATGAGACTTCTTCTGGTCCGGCACGGGGATCCGGATTATATTCACGACAGTCTGACGGCAGACGGGCAGCGGGAGGCGGAGCTGCTTTCCGTTCGTTTTGCCGGAGAGCACGTGGACGAATGCTTCGTGTCCCCCATGGGACGGGCAAAGGCCACCGCCGCGCCCAGCCTTGAGAAACTGGGTCAGCGCGCCCGGGAGTGTGATTGGCTCCAGGAGTTTTCCATCCCGGTTGCCAGGCCTGATACGGATGGGCTCAGTCCGGTCCCATGGGACTGGCTTCCCCAGGACTGGCTGCAGGACCCGCGATTTTTGGATCGGGAGCGCTGGGCGGAAAACCCGGTCTTTTCAGCCGTGGGTCTGTTGGAATCCTATCAGAAGGTCGTCACCGCCTTTGACAGTCTTCTGGCCGAGCACGGCTACGTCCGGGACGGTCTTCTGTATCGGGCGGAAAGGCCCAACAGCAAAACGCTGGCCTTTTTCTGTCATTTCGGCGTCTCCTGCCTTCTGCTGAGTCACCTGATGAACGTTTCCCCCATGGTTCTCTGGCAGGGGCTTGTGATGGCACCCAGCTCTGTCACCACGGTTTATACGGAAGAGCGCCGCCCCGGCCACGCCGTTTTTCGCACCGCCTGTATCGGGGACACCTCCCACCTGTATGTGGAAAAGGTCCCCCCATCCTTTGCGGCGCGCTTCTGCGAGGTCTACGGCAACGGAGACCGGATTGACTGATAACAGGACCCCGGACAAGCCAAGCTTGACTCATCCGGGGTCCTGTTTCTTATGTCTTTGGCCAGGGTATCAGTGTCCCGTGCTTTACCAGGAATGCCTTTTGGGCCAGCTCCGCCATGGGGGTATCCGACAAAGAGTCGGAATAAAAGCTTTCGACCTGCGCGTCGGGCCAGGCCTCCCGAAAGCGCCGGACCTTCTCCTCGTCGTGACAGTTCCAGCCGCGGATTATTCCCGTGTAGGGGTCCATCGGTGTTGCCAGCAGCGCAAAGCCAAGCTTCTCCGCGACGGGACGGAGCAGAAACTCGGGAGAAGCAGAGATAATCAGGTCGTCCTCCCGCTTCTGCTTCAGATACCAGGGCTCCATGTTGCCCTCGTACTGCATCCAGAACTCCTGTACGATGCGGTCCACATCGTCAAGCCGGGGCAGAAAGGAAAACACTTTTTCCTTCAGCTCCCGGGTGCTTGCCTTTCCCAGCAGATGCGCGGCGCCAACCAGACAGACGGCTGGAACCGCGTGCAGTACCGCTCTCGGATAATGCCGCAGGCAGTACATGACGAAGCAGTAGGAGCTGTCGGGATAAAAAATCGTCTGATCAAAATCGTAAACGTTCATATCGGCAGTTTCATCGCAGCAGAAAGGCTCGAAGGGCATTTGCGGCGGTAAGCAGATTGAGCGCAAACTCCAGAAGCGCCGCGGTCAGGATCGGCAATACGCCGACCACTGCCAGCAGCAGCAAAACCAGCCGCAGTCCAAGCGCAAACAGCAGGTTTTCCCAGGCGATCCGATATGCCGAGCCGCATATTTTTACGCCGGTTGTGACCGCCATG
>CAMVIC010000191.1 GCA_947167435.1 uncultured Clostridia bacterium
CCACGGTTTTGGAGATTTCACCATTTCTGATGCTCGATGCATACGGAGTTTTATTTCAGTTCGACAACAGTTACGCCCGTTTCTCCCTCTCCGTAGCGGCCCAGGCGAAAGGATTTGACGCTTTTGTTCCGACGGAGCATTTCCTGAACGGCGCTTCGCAGGGCGCCGGTCCCCTTTCCGTGGATAATGGTCACCGTGCGGAGCTTTGCCATGACGGCACTGTCGATATACCGCTCGGCCGCGATGACCGCCTCGATGGCCTCCATGCCCCGCAGATCGATCTGCGGCTCAATGGACAGAGAGCGGAGGCTTGCGGCGCTGGCGGCAGCCACGTTCTTTTTGGTCTGGGCGGACACGCCCTCCAGCAGCACCACCTCGTCCTCCTTTGCGGTCAAGTTCAGGATACCAGCCCGCAGGGACAGGACCCGGTCGGCGGAGATTGAGAGCACCTCGGCCTTCATGCCCATGGACTTGATCTGCACCGTATCCCCCACCTGAACAGGTCTGGAGGAACTCTTCTCCGGAACGGGCGCCGCATCCTGCTGCCGCAGCGCGTCCTCTGACAGGTTCAGCCGGCGGCGCAGGGCGCTGCGGGCCTCGTTGATGCGCTGGGCGTCGTCCTCGGCGTTGAGGTTCTTCTTCATCTCGTCCAGCTCCCGGAACACCTCTTCCGCAGTCTGCCGGGCATCCTGGATAATCCGCTCCGCCTCCCGGCGGGATTTCAGGTCCGCCTTCTCCAGGCGCACCTCCAGCTCCGCCTTCAGCATGGCGGATTTCTTTGCGTTCTCCTCCGCCTGCCGCAGCTTCTGCGCGGCCTCGGTCCGGTCCTTCTCCAGCAGCAGCCGCGTCTGCTCCAGCTTTTCGATGGTGGCCTCAAAGCTGGCGCTGTCGGAACTGACCCGTCCGCGGGCGTCCTCGATGATTTCCTCGTTCAGACCCAGGCGCTTGGAGATGGCGAAGGCGTTGGACTTGCCGGGGATGCCCACCAGCAGCCGATAGGTGGGGCGCAGGGTGTCCACGTCAAACTCGCAGGAGGCGTTCTGCACCCCCGGCTCGTTGGTGGCATAGACCTTCAGCTCCGCGTAGTGGGTGGTGGCCGCGATGACCGCCCCCAGCTTCCGGGCGTGTTCGATGATGGCGATGGCCAGGGCCGCGCCCTCGGTGGGATCGGTGCCCGCACCCAGCTCGTCAAAGAGCAGCAGGGACTTCTCGTCGCACTCGGCCAGGATGTTCACGATGTTGGTCATGTGGGCGGAGAAGGTGGACAGGTTCTGCTCGATGCTCTGCTCGTCCCCGATGTCGGCCAGGATATGGCTGAATACCGGCAGGCTGCTGCCGTCTGCGGCAGGGATGTGCAATCCGCACTGGTTCATGGCGGCCAGCAGTCCGATGGTCTTCAGCGACACGGTCTTGCCGCCGGTGTTGGGGCCGGTGATCACCAGGGTGTCGAAGCTGTCGCCCAGCTCCACGTCGATGGGGACGGCCTTGGCCTGGTCCAGCAGCGGGTGCCGGGCCCGGCGCAGCAGGATTCCCCGGTCGTCCATGGCTGCTGCCTGGCAGTCCAGCTTATAGGAGAGCTTGGCCTTGGCAAAGATCACGTCCAGCCGTACCAGCAGGTCGAAGTCCGAGGCGATGTCTTCCCGGTGCTCCGCGCAGTCGGCGGACAGCTCCGCCAGAATCCGCTCGATCTCCAGCTTCTCTTTGGCGCTCAGCTCCCGCAGCTCGTTGTTGGCCTTCACTGCCGCCATGGGCTCCACAAACAGCGTCATGCCCGAGGCGGAGATATCGTGCACCAGGCCGGGCACCGCGCCCTTGTGGTCTGCCTTCACCGGCACCACATACCGGTCCGAGCGCATGGTGATGATGGGCTCCTGCAGGGCCTTGGCATAGGAGGGCGAGGAGATGATCTTCTGCAGGGAGTCCCGGGCACGGGCGGCGGCGGCACGCATCTGACGGCGGATATTGGCCAGCTCCGGCGAGGCGCTGTCAGCAATCTCATCCTCCCCCACGATGGAGGTGAAGATTTTTTCCTCCAGGAACTTGTTGGCCCTCAGACCATAAAACAGGGAGTCGATGGGGGTCTTCCCCACGCTGTCCTCGGCGATATAGCCCCGGACCAGGCGGGATGCCTGGAGTACCCGGGCAATATCCAGCAGCTCCCGGGTATTCAGTGCGCCGCCCAGGTCCGCCCGGGCCAGGGAGGGCCGCACGTCCTTTACCCCGGAGAAGGAGGGGCTGCCCCGCACCACCATCATGGTCTTGGCGGCGCTGGTCTCCTCCAGGCGGCGTTTGACCTCAAAGGGGTCGGAGGCGGGAGCAAGCTGTCTCGCCTGCTCCTTGGCCGTCTCGCTCACCGCCTGCTGGGACAGCATCTCCAGCACCGCGGGCAGCTCCAGCGTCAGCAGGCTTTTCTCAAAGTAATTCATAGTCACTCCGTATTCATCATTTCAAACGGCTTTCTGATATTCTTCCAATAATCCAGGGTGGAGAAGCGCCGCTCGGCATGGGCCTGGAGATAGCGCTCTGCGGCCTGTGAAAAGCGGTCCAGGGCCGCCCCTCCCAGGCGGAAGGAGAAGATCTGCTTTGCCGGGGCGGCGATCACATAGCGCAAGGCGGCCAGGGAATCGGGGCAGAGCGCCGCGCTTCCGCCGAAGCCTGCCTTCCGGCAGCTGCGGCAGACCACGCTGCCCTCCTTCAGCTGCAGATACGGCTCCTCCGGCTCCGCCCGGCCGCAGACCGGGCAGCCGTTCGCCTCGGGCTGAAAGCCCGCCAGAGACATGAGGCGCAGCTCGAAGGCCGCCTTGACCAGCAGGGGCTCGTACTTCCCGCTGCTGAGCCCGTAAAGGGAGTTGAGCCCCAGCTGCAGCAGCGCTGGGTCCGGCTCCTCCTCCACGCTGAAGGCCTCCAGGCACTCGGAAAAATAGCTGCCCAGGGCCAGCTTTTCAAAATCCGCCCGCAGCCCGTCAAAAGGCTCCAGCACGGTTCCCTCGTTGACCGTCCACTTTCCCCGGTTGCCGAAGAGGGTCAGCTCCGACCAGGTCAGCTGCTGGGTGGCCGCGGCGCTGCGGCTGCTTTTGCGCAGGGCGCCCCGGGCCTTGGCGGTGAGTTTCCCGTCCGAGGCGGTAAACAGCGTCAGAATCCGGTCCGCCTCCTTGTATCTGACCTCCCGCAGGACAAGGGCCTTGGTGGTGTTGAACATGGCCCCGGTCCCTTACGGCTGCTCCGTAAACCCGAAGTTTCGCAGCTGGGCCATGGAATCCCGCCAGTTCTCCTTCACCTTCACCCAGGTCTGCAGATAGACCTTGGTGCCCATGAAGGCTTCGATATCCTCCCGGGCCAGCTCCCCGATCTTCTTCAGCATGGCGCCCTTCTTACCGATGATGATGCCCTTGTGGCTGTCTTTCTCGCAGTAGATGGTCACTTCCAGGTCCAGGATGCCGTTGTCCCGCTCGCTGAAGCGGGTGACCTCCACCGCCGTGCCGTGGGGAATCTCCTTATCCAGGCACTTGAGCAGCTTTTCCCGCACCAGCTCCGCGCAGATCTGCCGCTCGGGCTGGTCGGTGATCATGTCGTCCGGGAAGAAGTGGGGCCCCTCCTCGGCGTATTTTTCCAGCTCGTTCATCAGCTCCTCCAGGCCCTCGCCGGTTCTGGCGGAGATGGGCAGGATGGCGTCAAACGCATGGGCGGCGCTGTACACGGCCATGACCTCCAGCAGCCTTGTCTTGTCCACGGTGTCAATCTTGTTGATCACCAGCAGGGCCGGGACGCCGGTCTGCTGAATGCGCTCGATCAGGGCCTGCTCCTGGGGTCCGATGGAGGCAATGGGCTCCACCAGCAGCAGCACGCAGTCCACGTCCGCCACGCTCTCGCGCACCACGCTCACCATGTAGTCCCCCAGGCGCGTGCGGGGCTTGTGAAAGCCCGGCGTGTCCATCAGCACAAACTGGGTCTCTCCCCGGTTTACGATGGCGGTGATGCGGTTGCGGGTGGTCTGAGGCTTGTTGGAAACGATGGCGACCTTCTCCCCCACCAGGGCGTTGGTGAGGGTGGATTTGCCCACATTTGGCCGGCCGCACACGGTAATCATCGCAGATTTTGTCATGAAATTCTCTCCCGTTCTAACTATTAACTACCAGCTGCCAGTTACTGGCTGCTGCTCACTCATCCCCCATGATGAGCTTCTCCCGCCGGCGCATCTGGCGCTTCATGGGTCCCTCGTCCACATGGTCATAGCCCAGCAGATGGAGGACGGAGTGCACCGTCAGGTACT
>CAMVIC010000192.1 GCA_947167435.1 uncultured Clostridia bacterium
CAGCTGGCGGCAGCCCTCCGGCGTCAATTCCACCACCTCGCCGCTGCCCAGCTCGATGGCGCAGCCGGGAAGCGCTTCGGACAGGGCCTGTACGGCGTTTTTGTCCAGCTCGACGTTCCGGATGCTCAGCAGACTCAGCTGCCGGAGGCCGTACAGGGGGCTCAGATCGGTGATGGGGTTCCCGTCCAGCACCAGGCGCCGCAGGTTTTCCATGCCAGCAAGAGGGCCCAGCTCCTCAATCCGGTTGCCGCTCAGGTCCAGGGTATCCAGTCCGCCCAGGCCGGATAGCGCCGTCAGGTCCCGGATGGCGTTGTTTTTCAGGGAGAGGCTGCTCAGCGCGTAGAGCTTCGCCACCTCCGGCAGCACCCCGTCGGGCAGGCCCAGGTCGTCCAGCGCCAGGGCGGTGGTCTCCGGCGCATAGCTCTGGCCTGCGATCAGCAGCTGTTCCCCCTGGTTTTCCTGCTGCCGGCGCTGCTCCAGCGAGGCGATGCGCCCGGCCACGGTACTGTCGCCGGTGTCCATCTGGCGCAGGGTCTCCAGCGCCTTGTCCAGGTTGCC
Organism: uncultured Clostridia bacterium; assembly: GCA_947167435.1. The sequence continues at coordinate 559 of CAMVIC010000192.1, forward strand.
CTGGGCCTCGTAGCAGTCCGCCATCAGCATCAGGCAGGCATCCGTCCGGTTCAGCTCCGCCTCCAGCTGGTAGCACTCGGTGGCCTGCTTCATATGGTTTTCATAGCTCTGCTCCGCGTCCGGCCTTGGCAGGAAAACCGCCAGCAGCACCAGTCCCAGCACCGCCAGCAGCGTGGCCGCCAGGAAGATCCAGCCCCTGCGCCGCTCCCGGCTGAACAGCCGGGCACGAAGGGCGGGCAGCGCGCCTGCCCCGTCGCCGCGGGCGGGCGCCTTTTCTTTACGTCTCATCAGCAGTCTCTTCCGTTACGGTTTCTTCTTTCGTTTCCTCTCCGGCGTCAGTCTCTGCCGCCGGCGTCTCCGCGGGGGCTGCCGCTGCTGGGGTCTCCGCCCCGGGGGCAGGCGCCTCCTGTGCCGCCTCGGTTTTGGCCGGGCGGATTACCTTGGGCCCCTTGATTTTGGGCAGGTCCACCTGAGGGGTGGTGTCCTTTTTCTTCAGGCCCAGGGACGTGAAGAGCAGCGCCAGCATGATGCACAGCACGCTCATCTCCTGCATGCCCTCGGCAAAGGTCACCGGGTTTACCGTGTCCCGCAGCCGGGCGATATCCTCCACCGCCACATGGTACAGGAAGGGCCCCAGAAACAGCGGCACCAGCAGCCACTTGGTCTTGATGACGGTGAAGGTGGTTCCCAGATAGACGATGGCGATCACCGCGTACAGCAGGATGCAAAGGGCCATGTGCAGCGGGTCCTCAAAGGTCAGGGCCTTGATGATAAAGAAGACCGTACCCAGCAGCACGGGCAGACCGGTGGCCCAGATGGCGTGCTTTCCCAGAAGCAGAAGCAGCAGGATAAACAGCAGATTTGCCCCGATGGGCAGCGCAATCTGCGTCAGGGCAAACGTCCGGTCGTTCCACAAGCCCCAGCAGCCGATCACGCGAAATACGGCGGATAGCGCCATGAAAATCACCGCGCCCTGGACCCAGAAGCTGTTTCGCTCCGTATAAAACTTGAATCTCTCTTTCGGCATATTCACGCCCCCTGTGCAGCAGCTGACAAGCTGCGGGCGGCCGTGCAAACCGCATACCGCCCCATGATGAGGACATTGTACCATGAATGCCCGCCGGGTGCAAGCGTCCGCATCTCTTTTCCCCGTTTCTTTTCCCCGCGTGCAAAAGGACGCGGCCCGCTCCCGGAGCTTTGGCGGCGCACCGGCGAAAAGGTCCGACACAGAAGAATCCCTTCCCGTTGCCCCCTTTGCGGGGGCAACGAGAAGGCGCGGCTTCTGTTATACTGGGTTCATCCCAATCTTTCAGGAGGTTTGACATGAAAAAACTGTTCTCTGCCCTGCTGGTGTTCGGCCTTGTCCTGTGCCTCTTCTGCCCCGCCGCCTCCGCGGACGGCGGCCTGCGCGATCTGAGCGACGCAGAGCTCACCGAGCTGTATGAGGCTGTCCGGGTGGAAATGCTCCGGCGCGGCCTGTCGAGCGCCGGGGAGCTCACCCTCCGCGAAGGCAAATTCATCATCGGTCAGGACATTCTGCCGGGGACCTACACCCTGAAATGCACGGAGACCTCCGGCGAGACCTACGGCGACATGTATTCCGCTCTCGGCGGGCTGCTGGATGACGAGATGAGCGGCCTTATGGGCTCTCTGGGCGGCATGATGGGCGAGGTCATCCGGGCCCAGGTGGAAATCCTCGGGGATTACGGTACGGTGCTGAAATCCTTTGAGCTGAAAACCGGCGACTCCGTCCGCATCACCCTGGAGGCCGGAACCGCCCTGCAGATCCGCGACGGCACCTGTACCCTGACCGCCGACTGAGTATAATCCGACCGAACACAAGCTGCAGCACCCCAGCCTGAAAGCTAGGGTGTTGCAGTTATTCTTGTATGAATCGTTCCGGGTACGCTCCGGTATGCGGGAAAGCCCTGTTTTTTACGCGGCTCTCCGCTTCTTTTTCTCCGGAATGATGATCAGAAGCTGGATGAGCGCAAAAATCACCACCGCCAGGGCGGAATAGCTGTGCCCCCGGCCCATATAGACGAAGACGGCCTCTGCCGCGGCGGCGCACAGCAGGCACAGAAACACCGGCGCAATCAGCAGAAAGCGGCTGCGCACCCCTTCAAAGGCCGCCGGCAGCCCCAGTACACCGAAGACGGCGCCCGCAATCAGCAGAATGCAGGCCAGCTTCCGGAAACGGAACTGAAACTCCGTGTCCGCCTTCATCTGGTCGGAGCCGGCAATGGCCGCGGAGTACAGCTCCATTCCCCGGTCCACCCGGCTGCTGACCTCCTCCCGGTCCATCAGCTGCAGGCGCAGCGTCCGCTGCCGCTGCTCCAGATCCTTCTGGGCGTTGGCCTCGTCCGTCATCTGCCGCAGCTCCTCCGCGTCCACCTCCAGCGCCTCTTTCTCCTGCTGGAGCTGGGCCTCCTGCTCGTCCAGCTGGCCCATGTTCCACCAGATGTTGGCCCGGTTGTCCAGAATGGCCTGCTCGCCGTCGGCGATCTGCTGGCCGGCCTCGTTGATGGCAGCCCTACCCTGCTCCACGGCGGCCTTGCCCGCCATCAGCGTGGGCTCGATCTTGTCCAGCTCCGCCTGGGCGGTGTCCAGCTGAGCTTTCATGGGGGCAAGGCTCTGCTCGAAGGCGCCCACCTTTTCCTCGATGGCGGCAATGGCGCTGTTGACCAGGTCCCGGTTTTCCAGGTACACCGCCCGCATCAGCTGGAACTGCTCCTCGGTGACCGGCGGCGCCTCCTCCCCCAGGGAGATGCTCTCCCGGGCGGCGCGAAGCTGGGCCAGCAGCTCCTCCGGCGCGAGGCCGGTGGCCTCGGTCACCGCGTTCTGAAAGGCCGTAATCTGCTCGGCGGTGATGGCGGGCAGCTCCACGTCCCCCAGCTCCACGTCGCTGTTTTCGGCGATAACGGTTTTCAGCATGGCAAGCTGCTCGGCGCTGATGCCGCCCTGATCCTTCAGGCTCTCCGTCAGGCTCAGGGAGGTCTCCAGCGCCACGATCGCCCCGTCGAAGGCCGCAAGGGTGCTGGCCGCCAGGGCTTCCCGGTCTTCGGTCTCTTCGTCGGTCAGAATCTCGTCGATGATTTTCAGATTGTCCAGTTCCCAGTACACCGTGGAGACCAGGTCCGCCATGGTCTGATACTGGGCCTGAGCCGCCTCCAGCTGGTGCTTGCCCTCCACGAACTTGTTGTAGCCCTCCCAGAAGGCGGCCTCCTGGGCCTCGAATTCACGCAGACCGGCCTCGTACTGCTCCCGCCCCTCGCTGAGGGCGGCCTCCGCCTCGTCCAGGGCCTTCATGCCCTCGTTCAGTCCGCTGCGGGTGGCCGTATAGGTGGCAAGATCCGTCTTGTGCTGGGAGGCGTCCTCATTGTGCTGGGTCTGCCGCTCGGTCAGCTCGGCGCTGGCGTCGGCATAGCTGATCTTCCCCTCCAGGGCAAGCGTCACCGTGCGGTAGTCCTCCATCCGCTTCTCCAGCAGCTCCACCGCGGCCACGCCCTTCTGCCGGTCCGTATCCGCGGCGTGGTTTCCCGCGATGCCCACCAGCAGCATGGCCAGGCACAGTACCACCAGCACAATCGAAAATACCCTTGTCAATGCCGGGTGCTTCAAGTGTCCATTCCCCCATAAGTTCTCTCAATTAATTACATATTATAACAAATTGGATT
>CAMVIC010000193.1 GCA_947167435.1 uncultured Clostridia bacterium
TTTCTCGCCAGGTCAGGCGAAAAACAAGACAAAAATCCGTTTTTGACGGGGCTTTGCCTCGTCAAAAACACCCTGAGCCGAGTTGAACGAGGCCTCGCGCCGACCAAAGCGGGCCCAAAGCCCGCTGCGATTAGCGCGAGTTCCTCCTGACTGTTTCGTCACCCGCGGGGGGACGGAACAGTCAGGATCGCAGATATAGATACGCCGCAAAGGCAAGCTGGCAGAGGGCCAGCAGGGGAAAGCCCAAAGAAAAATACCAGTGCTTCGTCTTGTGGTGAAAAACGCGCATGCCCAGCCAGCCGCCCACCGCGCCGCCCAGAGCGGCGAAGAGAAACAGCCGCGCCTCCGGCACCCGCCAGGCGTCCCGCCGGGCCCGGCGCTTGTCCGCGCCCATGGCGATAAACAGCACAACACTCATCAGCGCCAGCCACAAAAGCAGCAGCAGCGCCGGTCGATCCAGCAGCGTCATTGCAGCTCTCCGTAATACCAGCCGGACACACCCTTGTGCTTGACAAAATAGCCCAGGCTGGTCGTCTCCACCACCCGGACCCGATCCCCCGCCTTCAGGGGCAGCACATAGTCCGTGCAGTCGTTGCAGTCGGTAATCTCATTGTCGGTAAAGAGATATTTGGTGAGGATGTCCATCTCATAGCCGGTGCGCACATGGCGGCAGCGGGAGAATTCCTCTCCCCGGCGCAGCACCTGCACGGTACTGTCGCCCCAGCGGATGTAGTAGGAACGCTCGCTGCCCTTCTGGTCCCGCTTCACAGTGCGCTCGGGGAAGGGGTCATAGGCCACAAAGCCGAAATCCTCGCTGTTTCGGTGGGGGATGATGAGGCAGTTGAGCTGCCCGTCGTCCTTCAGAACACAGCCCCCGTCGATGCTGACGATCTTCTTCTCCCGGTCCACGATGGGGTTTGCGCAGACTGTGTCCGTGCCGTAGAGCATCACCGGCCAGTGGCCCACAATGACCCAGCGGTCAAAGGACCAGCCCTTGTTCAGAAAGGCGCCCACCCGGTCCAGCTCGTCCGGTGTGTGCTGCCGCAGGGGCTTGTCCGGCCGCATGCCCGCGTGGGCAAAGACGAAGTGCCCGGTCTCCAGCGCGTGAGGCCTGGATTCCAGAAAGGCCCACTCCGCCGGGAAGCGCTCGCGCAGCTGGGCCTTCACCACAGAGAAATCCTCCATCTCAAAGGGGCTGATGCCGGATTCGTTGCACATGTCCCACAGCAGTCCGCTCTTGCGCCAGAGCATGTAGCGCAGCACGTGCTCGTCCCCCTCGCTTTTCCACCAGGGGGCATAAATGTCGCCCCAGTCGTCGCAGTTTCCCAGAAGCACGTGGGTGTTGCCCCGCTCTGTCAGCGCCATAAGAATTCGCAGCGTGCGCAGACTCTCTCTGCCCTTTTCCAGAAAATCTCCGTCTATGATCAGCTCGTCCCGGTCGGAGAAACCGGCCCGGCGCAGCACGCCCTCCAGATAGGGCAGGTTCCCGTGGATGTCCGACACCACCAGAATCCGCTTCCCGGCGGGCAGCGCCAGCTGCTCCACCCGGGCAAGAGGCCGCTCATCCATGGCGCCCCTCCAGCTTCTTCTCCAGCAGCAGCTGGCTTCCGCCGGACGTTGGCTGCCGCTCCAGTTCCACAAAACCGTATTTTTCGTAAAAAGCCCGGGCAGGGGCATTTTCCTCCGCTACGGTCAGACGCAGGCGGTCCCGGCCCAGCGCGCCGTAGCGGGCCACGGCACGGCCCAGCAGCTGCACGCCGTAGCCCTTGTGCCGATACTCCGGGCACAGATATAGAAGACTGACCCAGCCGTAGTTTTCCTCCGCGCCCCGGCGGGTATCCAGGTCCACCAGACCGACGGACCGGTCTCCGTCCAGCATGCGCAGCACGGCCCCCGGGTCTGCCAGGTGGTGCTGTCGGGCGGCACGCAGATAGCTTTCGGCCCGGTAGCCGGACAGATTCCCGTGGGAAGCCATCCAGGCGTCGGCATAGCAGGCGCTGTAGTAGGACGCATCCCGCGCCGGATCCAGGGCCAGGTGCCGCAAATCCGCGCACATGCTCCAGTGGGGAATCTGCAGCGGCTGGAGATGGGAGTCGTCGTTCAGATAGTCGACGGTGAAGCGCCCGTCTTCATAATACAGGTGAGAGACAGCGGTGTTGCCTCCGATGGGCAGCTTCTTCGTCTCTGTCAGCGGGATGCCGGTGACGGCGGAGAGCAGGCAGCGGATGGTGACGCCGTGACTCACAACGGCCACAGTCTGCTCCGGGTGCGCCTTCGCGATGTCCAGCAGAGCCGCGTAGGCCCGCAGCCGGACCTGGGCATAGGTCTCGGAGCCCTCCACCTGCCAGCGGTCCTGATCCCGGAGGAAGGCCTCGGTGGCCTCCGGCTCCTCATACCAGACGTTGCCGAAAAACTGTGCCTCCCAGCGGCCCATGTGAATTTCCCGCAGGTCCTGACGCAGATGCAGGGGCAGTTTGTCCCGTCGCGTCAGGGCGCCGGCGGTCATGCGCGCCCGGTACAGGTCGCTGCTGTATACCGCGTCCACGCGGACGTCACGGAAGCGCTCTGCCAGGGCCTCAATCTCCCGCCAGCCAAGGGCCGTCACGTTCCCGTCCCAATGGCCCTGCATCATGCGGTAGAGATTGCCCTCTGCCTGGGTATGTCGAATGAGATAAAGCTCCGTCATTTGTTTCAGCTCCGAAGGTCGCCCGGCCGGGAAGGAACACGGCAGCGCCGTGCCGGCTGTCGGAATCGACTATTGACCGAATTTACAGAATACAGTATAATAACACGATAGTACCATGTCTCTCCACAGGGGAGAAGCGACCGGGTATCGTGTTATTATACCCTGAAATCGCGCATTGTACAAGTGTTTCGTGCGCAGGCACGAAGAGTGGTGAGGCGGAAATGATCCGAGCTGCAGTTCTGGCCTCCGGCGACGGGGCCCGGCTCCAGGCCATCCTGGACGCCATGTATTTCAAAGAGATACCGAATTTCGAGCTGATCGCGGTGATCTGCACCCAGAGGGACTGCTATGCCATGAAGCGGGCGTCCAGCGCCCATGTGCCCGCCTATGTGGTGGACCCCGAGCTGTTCCCCAACGCCACCAGCCACAGCATGGCCGTGGCCAACAAGCTCAGAGACATGGACGTGGACCTGGTTATCCTGGCGGGCTATGACTGCCCCCTGGGCGTAATCCCTTACCAGTTTCGCAGCCGCATTATCGGCACCTTTCCCGCCCTGTATCCCGCCTTTGCCGATGAGGAAGAGGCGGACGTGCAGCGCCTGGTGCTGGAGCGGGGCGTAAAGGTCACCGGTGCGACGGCCTATTTTGCCGACAACGACGGCCGGGTGGGCGGCATCATCCTGCAGCGCCCTCTGGCGGTGAAGCCCGACGACACACCCGAGAGCCTGGCGCAGCGGGTTATGGAGGAATGCGAGTGGAAGCTGCTGAGCAGGGCGGTCGCCCTCTACTGCGCGGGGAAGCTCACCGTACACGGCAGCCGGGTTCTCATTGAGGAAGAGAGCCCGCAGAGCTGAAATCAGAAAACAATAACCGCGGTCCCGACGGGACTGCGGTTATTTTCAGTTTTCAGTAAACGGACACTTCCGAATTTCCTACACCTGTTCCCGCTCAAAGCTGTGAACCCAGTCGGCGCGGAGGGTATACACGCACAGGAAGACCGTGCTGAGAAACCAGGTCAGGGGATAGACCCAGTTGACCACGTCGATGCTGTGCCAGATGGGCACGGCAAAGTGGAGAAAGCCCACCCGCACAACGCACCAGAAGCTGAGCATGGAGATCATGGGGATGACGGCCTTGCCCGCGCCGCGCAGCACCGCCGCCAGGCTGTGGCTGGCAGCCAGCAGGAAGAAGAACAGCGCGCAGGTCCGGGACTTGCCCACGCCGAAGGCGATGGCCTCCGGCTCTACGGTGAAAAGACCCACCAGAGCCGGGGCTGCCAGATACAGCAGCAGGCCCATCAGCTCCGAGGCAATCAGGCAGGCAACCACGCCGAAGGCGGCGCCCCGCTTGGCCCGGTCCAGTTTCGCCGCACCCAGGTTCTGACCCACGAAGGTGGTCAGGGCGATGGTGAAGCTGGTGATGGGCAGGAAGGCGAAGCCCTCCAGCTTGCCGTAGGCGCCGCATCCGGCCACGGCCATGGTGCCGAAGATGTTGATGTTGGCCTGAACCACCACGTTTGCC
>CAMVIC010000194.1 GCA_947167435.1 uncultured Clostridia bacterium
AGAAGTTGCCGAAGCCCACGCCGAAGGTGGTCATGGCAAGGCCCGTCACGTTCTGGTTGGCCCGGAGGGTGACGGTGAGGAAGCAGTAGAGCAGGCCCATCAGCAGCGAGCCCAGCAGGCAGCAGAGCACCGGGATCGCGATGGCCGTGAAGGGCCGCACCGTCTCCACCGACTGCTCATAGAAGAAGGAGCCGATGACGCCGCAGATGGCGCCCACGTACATGATGCCCGGGATGCCCAGGTTCAGGTTGCCGGATTTCTCGGTCAGGGTTTCGCCGGTGCTGCCCAGCAGAAGCGGGATCCCCTGGACCACGGCGCGGGGAATAAAGGAGATAAAATCAAACATGCTCAGGCCTCCTTGTCCCCGGATTTCCGGAAGTTGATTTTATAGTTGATGAAGAATTCGCTGCCGATGATGAAGAACAGGATCACGCCGGTGAGGATGTCGCCGAAGGAGCTGTTCAGGCTGAACTTGGTGGCGATTTCCCCGCCGCCGCGGCCCAGGAACACCAGCAGAAAGCTGGTGAGGATCATCCAGATGGGGTTGAACTTGGCAAGCCAGGAGACCATGACGGCCGTAAAGCCGCGGCCGCCCACAATGGTTGTGGTCAGGGTGTGGTTGGTGCTGCCCACCAGCAGAAGCCCTGCCAGGCCGCAGACCGCGCCGGACAGCAGCATGGTGCGGATGATGACCCGCTCCACCTTGATGCCCACGTAGCGGGCGGTGCGCTCGCTCTCGCCCACCACCGCGATCTCGTAGCCGTGCTTGGAATAGTTCAGGTACACGTACATGGCGATGCACACCGCCGCCACGATCAGGATGTTCAGCAGGTATTTATAGCTGCCGATCTGCGGGAACCAGCCCAGCTCGGTCTTGGAATTGATGACGCCGATGGTGCCGGAGCCCTTGGGGGATTCCCAGACCACACAGTAGAAGGCCACCAGCTGCGTGGCCACATAGTTCATCATCAGGGTAAACAGGGTCTCGTTGGTGTTCCACTTGGCCTTGAAGATGGCCGGGATGGCCGCCCAGACGGCGCCGGCCAGGACGCTGGAAACGCACATGCAGGCGATGATTGCCCCGTTGGAGAGCCCCGCTTTGGGCAGGAGGATCATGCAGGCCGCGGCGGCCAGACCGCCCATCAGCGCCTGCCCCTCGCCGCCCAGGTTCCAGCAGCGCATCCGGAAGGCGGGGGTCACCGCCAGGGAGATGCACAGCAGCATGGCCACGTTCTGCCCCAGCACCCACATCTTGCGGGGAGAGCCGAAGGAGCCGTTGAAGATTGCCGAATACACCTGGATGGGGTTGAGCCCGGTGACCAGCGCGGTGATCACGCCGCAGGAGATCAGCGCCAGCAGCAGACCGGCAGCCCGGATTCCCCAGGTCTTGTACCAGGGCATCAGGCCGCGCTTCGATACGTGGAAGAGCGGCGTACGGTTTTTGTTATTCATCCGCTTTTCCTCCCAGCTTTGTCATCATCATGCCCACTTCCCGCTTTTTGGCGCCGCGGCCGGGCACAATGCCGCTGACCTTGCCGCCGCAGAGCACCAGAATCCGGTCCGCCAGCTCCAGCAGCACGTCCAGGTCTTCACCCACATAGATAACGGCCACGCCGTTTGCCTTCTGCTTGTTGATCAGGTCGTAGATGGTATAGGAAGAATTGATGTCCAGGCCCCGGACCGCATAGGCGGTCAGCAGCACAGTGGGCGCCGAGGCGATTTCACGGCCCACCAGCACCTTCTGCACGTTGCCGCCGGAGAGGCGGCGCACCGGCGTGGAGACGCCCGGCGTCACCACCTCCAGCTCCTCCACCACGTCCAGCGCCAGCTGCCGCGGGGTCTTCCGGTCGGTGAAAATGGAGTGACCCCGGCGGAAGGAGCGGAGCATCATGTTGTCCGACAGGTCCATGTTGCCGACCAGGCCCATACCCAGCCGGTCCTCGGGCACGAAGGAAAGGCTCACGCCCATCTGCTGGATCTTCAGGGGATCCTTGCCGATGAGCTGTTCCTCACTGCCGTCGTCCTCGATATAGCAGATGCTGCCCTTTTCCACCGGCTGCAGCCCGGCGATGGACTCCAGCAGCTCCTTCTGGCCGCAGCCGGAGATGCCGGCGATGCCCAGGATTTCCCCGGAGTTTGCGGTGAAGCTCACGTCGTCCAGCTTCAGAATGCCGTCGATACTGCGCACGGTGAGGCCCTCCACCCGGATGCGGGGTTTGGGATTCACCGGCTCGGGCCGGGCGATGTTCAGGGTCACCGCATGGCCCACCATCATATTGGTCATCTCCTGGGCGTTGGTGGTTTTGGTGGGCATGTCGCCGATGAACTGCCCGTGGCGCAGCACGGCCACCCGGTCGGACAGGGCCTCCACCTCATGCATCTTGTGGGTGATGATGACGATGGCCTTGTTGTCGTTTCGCATGTTGCGCAAAACGGTAAAGAGCCGGTCGGTCTCCTGGGGGGTGAGCACCGCCGTGGGCTCGTCCAGAATCAGGATATCCGCCCCGCGGAACAGGACCTTTACGATTTCCACCGTCTGCTTCTGGGAGACGGACATGTCGTAAATCTTCTGGTTCGGGTCCACCTCGAAGCCGTAGGCGTCGCAGATCTCCCGGATTTTCGCCGCGGCGGCCTTCAGGTCAAGCTTGCCCTCCAGGCCCAGCACGATGTTCTCCGCGGCGGTGAGGACGTCCACCAGCTTGAAGTGCTGATGGATCATGCCGATGCCCAGATCGAAGGCGTCCTTGGGCGACCGAATCACCACTTCCCGCCCGTCGATGCTGATGGTGCCCTCATCGGGAAAATAGATTCCGGAGAGCATGTTCATAAGGGTGGTCTTGCCGCTGCCGTTTTCCCCCAGCAGGGCCAGAATCTCCCCCCGGTAGATGTCCAGCCAGACCTTGTCGTTGGCCAGCACCGATCCGAAGCGCTTTGTGATATTCCGCATCTGTACTGCGGGTGTTTTGTTATCCAAAGGAAGCCTCCGTTTCTTGGGGAAGGCCGGACCCTCCCCTGTTGTTTGGAAATGCCAGAAATGCCGCAAAGGGCAACGCGGCGGCTGTCTCGTCACTGCGCTGCCCTTTGCAGCATGCATCCGAGCACTCCCGCCCCTGGCGGGAGTGCTCGGTTGGATTTGGAAAAATCAGGCGTCGATATTGGTGATGCCGTCGATGAACATATCGAAGTAGGGAGCGCTGCGGAACTCGGACTCATGGAAGTAACCGTCCATGATCACGTTGGTCTCGGGGACAAAGTCGCCCATGTCGTCCACGTCGGCCAGGTACTCGGTCAGGGTCTCGCCGCCCACGGTGAAGGTGGCGGTATCAAAGACCTTCAGGGAGCCGTCAGCCAGAGCGGCCTTGACTTCCTCCAGCTTCTCAGCGGTGCCGGCGGCGGCAGCCTGCTCGTTGATCTCGGTCATCAGCACGGAGTTGGTGGCGATGGTGCCGGTCCAGTCATAGGGGATCTCCTCGCCGTTGGCCACGCAGTTCATGGCAAACTCCATGTAGGGAGCCCAGTTGATGCGGGAAGCGACGATGAAGGTGTCGGGGCAGTCGGCAGCGGCGGAGCCGTTATAGAACACGAAGGGAACGCCCTTGTCCTGGCACTCGGTGGGAGCGCCCATGGAGTCGGCATGCTCGGAGATCAGGACGCAGCCGTTGCTGATGAGCTTGATGGCGCCTTCCTTCTCCAGGGTCGGATCATACCAGGAGTTGGTGAAGGTCACTTCCATGGTGGCGGAGGGGCAGGCGTAACGAACGCCAAGGAAGAAGGAGGTGAAGCCGGAGACGACCTCGGCATAGGGGAAAGCACCCACGTAGCCGACCTTGGCCTGATCTTCGGTGATGGTGCCGGCGGCGATCATCTCGTTGAGCTTCAGACCGGCGGCAACACCGCCCAGGAAGCGGCCTTCATAGATGGAAGCGAAAGCGTTGTGGTAGTTGGGCAGCTCGACGGTGTGAGCCTGGGTGCCGGTGGCATGGCAGAACTGAACCTCGGGGAATTCCTTGGCAGCCTGGATGAGGAAGGGCTCGTGGCCGAAGGAGTCGGCGAAGATGAAGTTGCAGCCCTCGTCGACCAGCTCGGCGGCGGCGTCGTAGCACTCCTGGCCTTCGGGGATACCGGTCTTGAAGATGTAGTCATTCTCGCTGAGGCCAAGAGCGGCGCAGGCTTCCTTGGCGGCGTTGATGAAGTTCAGGTCATA
>CAMVIC010000195.1 GCA_947167435.1 uncultured Clostridia bacterium
GGAACAGACGCAGGCAGTTTTTGAGGAAATCTTCGGAAGTAAGGTCATTACGGCGCATTATTCCGGCGCCGACTTCGACCGGCCGGAAACGGGAGCGGATACAGACATCCGCGCTTTCTCTGCAGAGAACTGGGAGGCTCCGATCATCCTGACCACAGCGGTGCAGTTCTTTGAATCTCTGTTCTCCAATAAACCCGGCAGGAATCGCAAGCTGCACAACATCGCACAGAGTGTGATCGTGTTCGATGAAGCGCAGATGCTCCCGGTCCCGTTCCTGCGGCCGTGCCTCTCCGGCATCTGCCAACTGGTGGAGCGCTATTCCTGTTCTGCGGTACTCTGTACGGCTACGCAGCCCGCAATTGAGCCGATTCTTCAGGAATTCCTGCCGGAGCATTCTGTACGGGAGCTCTGTCCCGAGCCGGAAGAGATGTATCAGGCTTTTCGACGGGTACGCTATGTGGATGACGGAGAGCTGACGGATGATGAGCTGGCCCGGCAGCTTTTGGCGCGGGAGCAGGTGCTGTGTGTGGTGAACAGCCGCAGACAGGCACAGGCTCTGTATCGAATGCTGGGCAGCGATGACGGAAACTATCATCTGTCCACCATGATGATTCCGTTTCGGCGAAAAGAGATTCTGCGGGAAATCCGGTCAAGGCTGCGGGAAGGAAAGCCGTGCAGGGTGGTATCCACAAGCCTCATAGAAGCCGGCGTTGACGTGGATTTTCCCGAAGTATTCCGTGCGCTTGCAGGGCTGGATTCCGTCATTCAGTCCGGCGGCCGATGCAACCGGGAGGGCAGACGCTCCCGTGAAGAAAGCCTGGTTCACATCTTCCGCACAGAGGCAAAAGCACCGCAGATGCTGGAGCAGAATATCAGCGCTGCCGTGCATACCCTTCGCCTCTTTGAGCAGGCTGACGCCCCTGAGGCGATCCGGGAATACTTTGAATTCCTGCTGTACCGACTTAAGGACCGGCATCAGCTGGACCGGGAAGAAATTCTCTCCTGTGCGGAGCGCCTGATGTTCCGGACCGTGTCGGATCGGTTCCGCCTGATCGAGGGGGCCGGCTATACCGTATACATTCCCGTCGGAGACGGCGCGGCACTTGCGGAAAAGCTCCGCCGGGGAGAGGTGAACCGGCAGCTGATGCGACAGCTTGACCAGTATTCGGTCAGTGTCTACCGCCGGTACTTTGAGGATCTGGAGCAGGCAGGCGTCCTGGAAATGATTTCCGACAATTCGGGGATTCTCCGTGATCTGAACCTGTATTCCCGGGAGACAGGACTCCCATTTATCATATCTGAGCAGAATCAGACGATTTATGGATAACTGAAAGGAAGTGAGCTGTTTGTCTGTAATGGTTGAGGTTTGGGGTGACTATGCGCTCTTCACCCGTCCCGAACTGAAGGTGGAACGGGTCAGCTATGACGTCATGACGCCGTCTGCGGCCCGCGGGCTTCTGGAAGCAATCTATTGGCACCCGGGGATGCGCTGGGTTATTGACAGGATTTTTGTCCTCAATCCCATCCGCTTCACCAACATCAGGCGCAATGAGGTATCTGCGGCACTGTCAGCTTCAAAAGCACGCACGGCCATGTCCGGCGGAGAAACGGATCTGTATCTCTGTACGCAGGACTGCATTCAGCAGCGGGCCTCTATGTGCCTGCAGGACGTGCACTATGTGATCGAAGCGCATTTCGACATGACGGACCAGGCTGCGCCCGGTGACAACCCGGGGAAATTCAGCGACATCATGCGCCGCAGGCTGGAAAGAGGTCAGTGCTTTCATCAGCCCTGCTTTGGAACCAGAGAGTTCCCGGCGCATTTCCGGGCCTGGCAGGGCGGCGAGCCGAAAACCGCATATCCGGACTCGGAGCGGGAGCTTGGCTTCATGCTCTATGACATGGACTATTCCGATCATGAGAATATCCGCCCGCAGTTTTTCCGGGCTGCGCTGCACAACGGTGTGCTGGATGTGCGGAATTGTGAGGTGTTCCAATGATTCTTCAGGCCTTGTTTGATTATTATGAAGAATTGGCCTCACAGGGGAAGATTCCGCGGCCCGGCTGGGCAAAGGTGAAGGTGTCCTGGGCGTTGGAGATCGATGAAAACGGAAAGCTGCTCGATGTGCTCCCACTCCGCGAACCAAGCAAGGATGGAAAGAAGATGTTGCCGCGCGAAATGGAACTTCCCGCACCGAAGAAAAGATCCGGTATCTCACCACCCCCAAATTATTTATATGATAATACACAATTTGTCCTTGGAATTGAAAATGGTATTGTCACAGAGAAATCCAGACAAGCATTTTGCCGCTTCATGGCGCTCCATGAGGAAAAACTATCCACAGTCAAAGCGCCTATAGTACAATCGCTTATTGCCTTTTTGAAAAGGTATACACCCGATGAACTGATAAAAACCGAGGCAATTCAACGGACACCCCAAATCCTTGAAAGCGGCGGAAATGTAGTCTTTTTCACTTCTGATGGGGGTTATATACACGAGTGTGAAGAAGTGAAAGCAACCGTTCAGTCAGACAACGAAAATGACAGTATTGAAGGTGTGTGCCTTGTTACCGGTGAGAATTCGACTATTGCAAGAATTCATGAAAGTATTAAGGGACTCCCAGGAAACTCTCCAAATGGGTGGACGCTGGTAGGCTTCAATCATGATGCGTTTTGTTCTTATGGTAAATTGCAAAGCTATAACGCACCGGTCAGCAAGCACGCAGCCTTTGCCTACACCAGTGCGCTGAATTATCTTCTCGCAGACCGGGAGCACGTGAAAGTGATCGGCAATACAACCGTGGTCTATTGGGCGAGGAGCGGGGAAAACCAGTATCAGGACGTGTTTGCCGCGCTGTTTGACGGAGACAGCAGCGAACTGTGCAACACGGACCTGAATGCCCTGATGACCTCGGTTGCCGCCGGGAAACCCTATGATTACAACGGGCTTCCGCTTGCTCCGGAGAATGATTTCTACATCCTCGGCATCTCGCCGAATGCAGCGCGTCTGTCTGTCCGTTTCTTTTACCGCCGCAGTTTCGGAGAGATTGTGCGGAATCTGAAGCGCCATTATGAGGATATTCAGATTCTCTCCGACGTACGCAACAGCTGGGACGCCACGCCTTTGAGGGCGCTTCTGCGCGAAACGGTGAACAACAAATCCAGTGATATGATTCCGCTTCCGCAGCTTGCCGGAGACGTGATGAAAAGCATGCTCAGCGGCGGCAGATATCCCGAGACGCTGATGAACCAGACAATGCTGCGCATACGGGCGGAGCACCAGGTGAATCGGAGGAAGGCAGGCATCATAAAAGCATATCTGATCCGAAATACCGAAAATCTTCCCGACAGGGAATCTATTATGGAGGTGACCCAGGTGTCCTTAAACCCAGATAGCGCATACACTCCCTATGTCCTCGGGCGGCTGTTCGCCGTGCTTGAGGGCATTCAGCAGGCGGCAAATCCGGGCATCAATGCCACGATCAAGGATCGCTTTTTCAATTCCGCCTGCGCGACTCCGGCAGCGGTCTTTCCGATTCTGCTCAAGCTTTCCAACAGCCATCTGAAAAAGATGGAGACCCGCAAGACGGTCTGGTGGTCCCGGCAGCTTGGCGAGCTGCTCGAGCGACTTGGCACAGACTTTCCTGCCCATCTGACCCTGCAGGAACAGGGAGCATTCATTCTCGGCTATTATCATCAGACCCAGAAACGTTTTGAAAAGAAAACAACAACTGATAAGGAGGCAGAATAACAATGTCCGAAGCGATTAAAAACAGATACGAATTTGTGGTGCTCTTTGACGTGGAAAACGGCAACCCCAACGGAGACCCGGACGCGGGCAATATGCCCCGCGTGGACCCGGAGACCGGCTACGGCCTTGTGACCGACGTCTGCCTCAAGCGCAAAATCCGCAACTATGTGGAGACTGTGAAGGAAGATGCGCCCGGCTACGGAATCTATATCAAGGAGGGCGTCCCTCTCAACCGCAGCGACAAGCGGGCCTTTGAATTCCTCGGCCTGGAGGAGAACAAAGTCAAGGAGGCAAAGAAGGCGGACAAGGACCTGGACCGCAAGGTGCGGGATTTCATGTGCCAGAACTTCTTTGATGTGCGTACCTTCGGCGCCGTCATGACCACGTTTACCCAAAACGCACTCAACTGCGGCCAGGTGCGGGGCCCTGTGCAGCTCTCCTTCGCCCGCAG
>CAMVIC010000196.1 GCA_947167435.1 uncultured Clostridia bacterium
CAGCTTTTCACAGTATAGGGCTGCGGAGCGGAATTCTTTCAGACTGAGCTCCGGGTTTTCCCAGATCTGATTGGCGATCTCCCTGTAAAGGGCCGCCTTTGCATCCACAGAGGCAAGCGCTGCCTGTTTCCTCGCATTTTCCATCACAGCACCTTTGCCAGGAAGTCCTGGAGCCTGGGATTCTGCGGATTGGCGAAGATCTGCTCGGGGCTGCCTTCCTCCAGCAGCTTGCCGTCCGCCATGAAGAGGACCCGGTTGCCCACTTCACGGGCAAAGCCCATCTCGTGGGTGACCACCACCATGGTCATGCCCCCCTTGGCCAGCTTCTTCATCACGTCCAGTACCTCGCCCACCATCTCCGGGTCCAGGGCGGAGGTTGGCTCGTCAAAGAGCATCACGTCCGGTTCCATGCACAGAGCACGGACGATGGCTACACGCTGCTTCTGTCCGCCGGACAGCTGAATGGGATAGGCATCCGCCCGATCCGCAAGGCCTACGCGGGCCAGCAGATCCATGGCTTTTTTCTCCGCCTCCTGCTGGGACAGGCCCTTTACCTTTACAGGGGCAAGGGTCATATTCTGCAAAATTGTCTTATGAGGGAAGAGATTGAAATGCTGAAAGACCATGCCCATCTTCTGACGGTGCAGGTCGATGTTGATCTTTTTTCCGTCAGCGTCCCGTTTCTTGGTTATGTCCGTCCCCTCGAACACGATGGAACCGGACGTCGGAACCTCCAGCAGGTTCAGAGAGCGCAGGAAGGTGGACTTTCCGGAACCGGAGGGCCCGATGATGACCATCACGTCGCCCTTGTTGATATCCACGGTTACGCCGTCCAGCGCCTTGATGCTGTCCCCGTTATAGTATTTTTTCAGATCCCGGACCTGAATCAGCTTATCGAATGTCGCCACGACGCATCCTCCTTTCCAAAACGCCCACCAGCTTGCTGAGAATAAAGGTCACCACAAAGTAAAGAACGCCGGCCATCACCAGCGGCTCAATGGTCAGATAGGTGGCTCCCTTGATCAGCAGAACCTGAGTCATGATGTCGCCGATGAAGAAGGTAGAGGCAAGCGAGGTATCCTTGGTCACCATGATGAATTCGTTGCCCAGAGCCGGCAGAATATTCTTGACAGCCTGGGGCAGAATAATCTGCGTCATGGTCAGATGCTTGCTGAGGCCAAGGCTTCGCGCCGCCTCCGTCTGGCCGATATCCACTGCCTGGATGCCGGAGCGTATAATCTCCGAAACGTAGGCCGCGCTGTTGCAGACCAGGGCGATTGCCACGCAGGCATACTGCTTCCGGTTGAGAAACGGGATCAGCTGGGGCAGGCCGAAATAGAACAGGTATAACTGCAGCAGCATGGGCGTGCCGCGGATGATCTCGGTATAGATTACCGCGATCCAGCGGAAGGGTGCGATTTTGGACATACGCAGCAGGGCGATCAGCGCGCCGAAGATGGCGCCGAAGAACACCGTAATGGCTGCAAGCGACAGGGTGTATTCCAGACCGGTGATCAGAAATTTATCCCAGTATTTCACCGTGAGCTTCACGATGTTCTGGCCGATGGTGGCAAAATTCATAGCGTTCCCCTTGCATAACAGCCGGGACGCTCCTTCCGGAGCGCCCCGGTCTTATTCTTTCTTCTGTTTACGTTCTGAGATCAGCCTGCGGCAGCGGGCTCTTCAGCAGCTTCCTCGGTCTCGTCCTCGATGGAAACTTCCAGCTCCATCATAGTGCCCCGGTCCGGTATCCAATCGCCGATCCACAATACCAGGGGCCGTACAGGCCGCCCTCGTAGGCCTCGGCCAGGGCTGCGTTCACAACCTCCAGCAGAGCGGTGTCGCCCTTGTGCATCATGATGACGTTGGCCTCATACTCGGCCTTCACGTCAAACTGCCATGCGCACTTGACCAGGTCGGGGTTGTTGGCGATGATCTGGGTGCCGTTGCCGTCGGCCACAGCCAGGGCTTCAATGTTGCCGGCCTGCAGCTCCATCACGCCGACGCCGATCTCACCGATGGTGTAGGGCTTGGCGTTGGGCAGCTGCTCGGTGACCAGCTGCATCTGCAGGGAGGCGTTCTGGGCACCGACGTCGACGCCGTCAAAATCCTCGGCCTTGGTGTACTTCTCAGCGTCCGCAGCGCGGATCAGCAGGACCTGCTCGGTCTCGTTTTCGCCGGCGTAGTAGTAGTCGGACAGTTCAAAGTTCTCGGCACGGGTCTCGGTCCAGCTGTAGCCGGAGATGGACATATCCACAGCGCCCAAGGCGACGGCGGTCTGGCAGGCGTCAAAGCTCATGGCCTGGATCTCCAGCTTCACGCCCAGATACTCGGCGATGTACTGTGCCAGGAGCACGTCAAAGCCAACATACTGCTCCTGCCCGGTCTTGGAGGAGTCTACAAACTCCATGGGGCTGAAGTCGGGAGAGAGAGCCACGGTCAGAACGCCGGCTTCCTTGATCCGATCGACCTCGGTCTTCTCATCCGCCGCAAAAGCGGTTGCGGACAGTGCGAACAGCATCACCAGTGCAAGTGCCATGCACAGAATCTTTTTCATATCATTTCCCTCACATTTCGTCAGATTCAATAAAATGTCCTCTGGACGATTGTGATAATAGCACTAAGCCCGGGCCTTGTCAATAGATTTTTGAAAAATTATTCGGTTTTCCTTCTATATCGCGAAGATTATATTCATTTCAGCAGTGTATATTCGCATTTTAGCTGAATATTCATTGAATAAATTCACTGTTTTCCTTTTCCTGCCAGGCCGCATATGCCGAAAGCAAGCAGATTTGCCACCACAATGCTGGCGCCGGCGGGCGTCTCCAGAAAGTAGGAGGCGATCACGCCCGCCACAAAGCACAGGACAGAAATCGCCGCGGCGCAGAGCACCACCGCCCGGAAGCTCCGGCACACACGCATGGCAGAGAGGGCCGGGAAGATGATCAGGCTGGAGATGAGCAGCGCGCCCATCATCCGCATGCCCAGCACCACAGTCACCGCTGTCAGCACCGCGAGAAGGGTGTTGTACACCTCCGTCCGGGTTCCGGTGGCCTTGGCGAAGGTCTCGTCAAAGGTGACGGCAAAGAGGCGCGGATAAAAGGCAATGAACAGCACCAGCACCGCGGCAGAGAGCAGCGCACTCAGAACCGCGTCCGAACGGCTCAGGGACAGAATACTGCCGAACATATAGCTGGAGACCTCCGTGTTCATCCCGGTGGTCACGGAAACGCTGATTACGCCGATGGCCAGAGCACTGCTGGAGATAATGGCGATCATGGCGTCGCCCTTGATTTTGCTGTTCTGACTCAGGCGAAGCAGCAGCACGGCGGTTACCACCACCACCGGCACCGCCACCGCCAGCGGCGCCAGATGCAGAGCAGAGGCAATCGCCAGGGCTCCGAAGCCCACATGAGACAGGCCGTCCCCGATCATGGAGTAGCGCTTGAGCACCAGAGACACGCCCAGCAGCGCCGCGCACAAACTCACCAGCACGCCCACCAGAAGGGCCCGCTGCATAAAATGATAGGAAAACATATGGATCAAAGCGTTCACAGTCGGCTCCCTCCCAGAAATCGTCTGGCCAGATCGCTCTCCCGATATTCTGCGGCACTGCCGAAGAAAAGTTGCCTGTGGCCCAGATGCAGGATATGGGTAGCGTAGCGCACCGCCGCGTGGATGTCATGGGAGACCATGATGACCGTAATATCGTCGCAGAGATTCACCAGCTTGATGAGATTATACAGTTCGCCCGTGGCAATGGGGTCCAGCCCTGTGACCGGCTCATCCAATAAAAGCAGCTTCCGGGTGGCGCAGAGGGCCCGCGCCAGCAAAACCCGCTGCTGCTGACCGCCGGAGAGGGCCTGATAGCTCTTCCCCGCCAGGTCCTCGATGCCCATGCGCTCCATATTGTGCCGGGCAAGCTGCCGGTCTGTTTCATTATAATGGAGCCTGCGCCCCAGTCCGTTGAGGCAGCCGGAGAGTACAACCTCCTGCACGCTGGCAGGGAAATCCCGCTGCACCTGGGTCTGCTGGGGCAGATAGCCGATCTCGGTGCTTTTCAGCCCGTCTCCGAAACGGATGCTTCCGCCGTCCGGCGCCTTCAGGCCCAGAAGGCCTTTGATGAGGGTGGATTTGCCGGAGCCGTTCTCCCCCACCACGCAGAGGTAA
>CAMVIC010000197.1 GCA_947167435.1 uncultured Clostridia bacterium
CATCGAGGTGGCCTCCTACGGGGTGGACCTGCCCGGAAAGCCCGGCCTTGCCGATCTGATCGAGACCGTGGCGGAGGCTGCCGGGGACATGCGCATCCGCCTGAGCTCTCTGGAGCCCACGGTGATCACCGAGGACTTCTGCCGCCGCATCGCCGCGGCGGGCAAGCTCTGCCGCCATTTTCACCTGTCCCTGCAGTCCGGCTGCGACCGGACGCTGAAGGCCATGAACCGCAAGTATGACACCGCCCGCTTTTACGAGGCCGTCACGCTGCTGCGGCGCTATTTTCCCGGCTGCGCCCTGACCTGCGACCTGATCACCGGCTTTCCCGGCGAGACGGAGCAGGATCAGGCCGAGACCCTGGCCTTTATCCGGAAATGCAGCTTTTCCGACATGCACATTTTCCCCTACTCCCGCCGCCCGGGCACCCCTGCGGACCGGATGCCGGCGCAGTGCACCCAGGCGGTGAAGGCCCGCCGCGCCCACGAGGCCCAGCAGGCAGCGCGGGAAATGCACCGGGACTTTCTCGCTTCCTGCGTGGGGCAGACCCTGCCGGTCCTGTTTGAGACGGCGGAGGACGGCTCCCAGGGGCACAGCGACACCTATGTGCTGGTGCATGTGCCGACACCGGACCTGCGCGGGCAGACTCTGCCGGTGCGGATTCTCTCCGCCGAGGAGGATCGCCTTCTGGGCGATCTGGCCTGCGGCTGATCTCCCATGTGTTATTACTCCGGCAACGAAATATACGCAAACCATGGTGCTATGCAGCCGGAGCAATAACGATTGAAACGCCGTTTTGCTCGCCCCAGGCGGGGCAACCGAAAAACATGGCCATATGTATTTGGCAATGTTTCCTTGCCAAATACATAAAAATCACCGTCAGCGCGCTCTCCGCCTTTCCGTCATTTTTCCGGCAAAAAATCCACAGCCTCCCCTTCCGGGGAGGCTGTTTTGTGCAGAAAATAGAATCCGGCGAAAGCGTTTGACGGCCGGGCGGAGCCTGTACTATAATGAGCATCACACGACAGGGGGCGGTCAAAAGCCGATTGTTCCCGCCTCGTGCGGCAGTCCCGGCTTCTGCCATTGTCTGCCGGAAACAGTTTATGCAGGGAGATGAATATCATGTCACGCGATCAGGTTTTCAATTTTTCCGCCGGCCCTTCCGTGCTGCCGGAAAGCGCACTGGAGCAGGCCCGGAAGGATCTGCTGGATTACAAGGGCAGCGGCATGTCCGTCATGGAGATGAGCCACCGCTCCCCTATTTTCCAGGAGATTTTCGATTCCACCAAGGCCAGGTTCAAGTCCGCCCTGTCCGTGCCTGACAGTCACGAGATTCTCTTCCTCCAGGGCGGAGCCACGCTGCAGTTTGCCGCCATTCCCATGAACCTGATGGAGGGCGGCTGCGCGGACTATGCGGTGACCGGCAACTTCTCCAACAAGGCCGCCAGGGAAGCCGCGCTCTACGGCCGGGTGAACATCGCCGCCGACACCGGCGACACCGGCCATGACCGCATCCCCGCCCAGGCGGAGCTGAAGCTGAGCGAGGACGCCAAATACTTCTACTACTGTGCCAACAACACCATCTACGGCACCGAGTGGCTCTATATTCCCGAGACGAAGTGCCCCCTGGCGTGCGACATGTCCTCCGATATTCTCTCCAAGCCCGTGGACGTGAGCCGCTTCGGCCTGATCTACGCGGGCGCGCAGAAGAACATGGCCCCCGCCGGGCTCACGGTGGTGATTGTGGACAAGGCCTTGGCGGGCCGGCACCTGCCCTATACGCCCACCATCATGCGCTACTCCACCATGATCGAGACCGATTCCATGCTCAACACCCCGCCCTGCTGGTGCATTTACATGCTGGGCCTGGTATTGGACTGGCTGGAGAGTCAGGGCGGCGTCAAAGGCATGGAGCAGATCAAGCATGAGCGGGCACAGAAGGTCTATGAGGTGCTGGACAACAGCCGCCTCTACCTGCCCCACGCCCGGCCGGATTCCCGCAGCGAGATGAACGTGACCTTCCGCACCGGCAGCAAGGAACTGGACGCGGAGTTTATCGCGGGCGCCGCCCGGCGTGGCCTTGTAAACCTGAAGGGGCACAAGATTGCCGGCGGCATGCGCGCCTCTCTCTATAACGCCATGCCCATGGAGGGCGTAGACGCGCTGGTGGAATATATGAAGGAATTCGAGGTAAGGCACCATGTTTAATATTCAGACCATGAACACCATCTCCCCCGCCGGGATCGAGGTGCTGGAGAAGAAGCAGTGCAGGGTGGGCCCCGACGTGGAGAAGCCCCAGGGCCTGCTGCTGCGCAGCGCCAACATCCACAACGTGGAATTCGGGCCCGAGCTGCTGGCCATCGCCCGGGCCGGCGCCGGCTACAACAACATCCCCGTGGAGGACTGCACCGAGAAGGGCATCGTGGTTTTCAACGCCCCCGGCGCCAATGCCGAGGCCGTCATGGAGCAGGAAATCTGCTGGCTCATCCTCTGCTCCCGGGATATCGTAGGCAGCATTGAATGGGTGCGCTCCATTGCGGACCAGGGCGCCGAGATCCCCAAGCTGGTGGAAAAGGGCAAATCCGCCTTTGCCGGTCCCGAAATCAAGGGCAAGAGCCTGGGCGTCATCGGCCTGGGCGCCACCGGCGCGCTGGTGGCCAACGCCGGTGTGGACCTTGGAATGGAGGTCCGGGGCTATGACCCCTTCATGTCCGTGGACGCCGCCTGGCGGCTGAGCCGGGACGTGATCAAGTCCGACACCATTGACGATATCTTCACCAACAGCGACTATATCAGTCTGAACATCCCCTACACCCCCGACACCCATCACCTGCTCAACGACGAGGCCTTCGCCAAGATGCGCACCGGCGTGCGCATCCTCAACGAATCCCGGGCCGAGGTGGTGGACGACGATGCCATGACCCGTGCCCTGGACCGGGGCAAGGTGGCAAAGTATGTGACCGACTTCCCCAACGAGGTCATTCTCAAGGCTCCCAACGTGATCGCCTCTCCCCATCTGGGCGCCTGCACCCCGGAGAGCGAGGACCGCTGCGCGGTCATGGCGGCCCAGGAGCTGTATGACTATCTGCTCAACGGCAACATCAAAAACTCCGTCAACATGCCCAACATCCACCTGAGCCGCATGGGCGTCTGCCGTCTGTGCGTCATTCATCGGAACATCCCCCGCATGATTACCCGGATTCTGGACTTCATCAGCGATCTGAACATCAACGTGGAACACATGATCAACAAGCCCCGGGATCAGTACGCCGTCACCATCGTGGACCTGAGCGAGCCTCTGAGCGAAGAGGTGGCTGGGAAGATCCGCGCCATGAGCGACGTGCTGCGGGTCCGGGTCATCTACTGAGGAGGTCCTGTATGAGACAGATCGGCATGCTGGTGGCCGTGGAGCTGGACTCTGTCCTGCGCCGCTACGGCAGCCCGGAGAACGCCGAAGAGCTGGGCGGCTTTCGCGTGTTCAACTATCGGATGGACGGTTATGAGCTCCATGTGATCAACTCCGGCGTGGGTGAGCTGGCGGCGGCCGCCGCCACACAGCTGCTCATCGGCCACTACCGCGCGGAACTGGTGGTGAATTTCGGCGTGGTGGGCGGTCTCACCGAGGAGATGGCCCGGGCCCGCACCGTGATCGTGGAAAAGCTGGTCCACTACGACTTTGACATTTCCCAAATCGACCCTTTGGCCCCCGGCCAATACCCGGGCTACGACAGCGTCTACATTCCCACGACCCCTGCCCTGGTGGAGAAGGCCGTGGCGCTGGAGCCGGATCTCAAGCGGGTGGTATGCGCTTCCGCCGACAAGTTCGTGGCGGGACAGGAGGCCAAGGCGGCGCTCCATGCACGCTTCGGCGCGGACATCTGCGAGCTGGAATCCGCCGGCGTGGTGCTGACCTGCAACCGCTGCGGTGTCCCCTGCCTGGTGATCAAGACCGTGTCCGACGGCATCACCGGCGGCGCGGAGGAGTTTTATGCCGAGGTGCAGCGCACCTCCGCCCTCTGCCTGGACGTGACCGACCGGATTATCCGGGAGCTATAATACTAACACCAAATAGAAATCTTTGATTCTTTCCGGTCAAAACTACGCCATGCATCGTTGGCGGCCTTGACCATATATCTCCATTATGCTCTGCGGCCGCCGCCTCGCCTG
>CAMVIC010000198.1 GCA_947167435.1 uncultured Clostridia bacterium
CCAATATCTATAACTTTGCCGATCTCAGCGAGATGGCGCTCTATCCCTGCGCCTATTCCATGACCTTCAACGTCAGCGGCAACAGGCTCAATGCCATCCTCAACCAGCGCAGCCAGGACATGCTGGCCGCCAACAACTGGAACGTGGTGCAGTATGCGGTGCTGACGCTGATGATGGCCCAGGTTTCCGGCTTTGAGCCGGGGGAGCTGGTGCACGTGATTGCGGATGCGCACATATACGACCGGCACGTGCCCGCCATTCAGGAGATTATCGCCCACGAGCCCAAGCCTGCGCCGAAATTCACCCTTGACCCAACGGTGAAAGACTTCTACGCCTTTACCAGGGACAGCTTCCGTATGGAGAACTATCAGTACTCCGAGTTTACCGGGAAGATCCCGGTGGCGGTGTGAGCCATGGAAGCGATTGTGGCCGTTTACGGCGATTGGGGCATCGGCTGCGACGGCACCCAGCCGGTGGTGCTGAAGGCGGACCGGGCCCACTTCCGGGAGGTGACCGCAGGCGCTGCGGTGCTGGTGGGACGCCGCACCATGGAGGATTTCCCCGGCGGAAAACCCCTGAAGGGGCGGCACAACATTGTGGTCACCCGGCAGAATCTGGAGATCGAGGGGGCCCAGGTGGTGCACGACACTGGGGAGGCACTGGCTGCGGCAGCGGCACAGGGACGCTGTCTGGTGATCGGCGGCGCCAGCGTGTATAAGCAGTTCTTTCCCCACATGAGCAAGATTTATGTGACAAAAATCGACTTGATTCCCCACTCGGACAGCTTTTTCCCGAACCTGGACGCAGACGGGAGTTGGAGCTGCACCGAGCAGGGCCCCTGGCAGGAGGAGAACGGGCTGCGTTACTGCTTCTGCACCTACGAGAAAATAGGATAAACGCAGTCCCGGATCCAATGCAGCGCATTGGATCCGGGACTGCGTTTACAGGAAACAGATTTCAGGAAAAACGCCGGAGCCGACAGCGCTTTCTGAAATCGGAAAGAGTCTGTGAGGATTCACAGACTCTCCGCGCGGATGCGCAGGCGGTAGACAAAGCGGAGGTGGTCCTCCCGGGTGTCCACCCGGAAGAGGAAGGCGGTGGCGTCGCCCACAAGGCGGAGGCTGTGGGCTGCTGCGTAGTCCCGCAGGGGCTGCAGCTGGGACCGGTCCAGCGTCCGGCCTCCGTCCAGCACCACCTTGGCCGTCAGATAGCTTCCCCGGGGAAAGCAGAGAGCGCGCTCCGGGATGGGATAGCCGTATCCCCGGAGGATCGGAAGGTAGCTGCCGAGGGTCAGCTTTACCGGGACCGAATCCGGCAGCTCCGGGGCGTTCAGCAGTGTGCCGGGAATGGTAAGTCCCTGGGTGAAATGGTCCACGTGGGCCAGCCAGCAGTCCAGATCCGCATCCGGCGGCCCCTGTTCCAGCAGCAGGTCGAAGCGGTCGTCGGGAATCTCTACCAGAGAGACACCTGCCTGGTTCTCCCGGTAGGCGTCGTAATGGTCCATGTGCAGGCGCAGCATGGCCTGCCGCCTGTGCAATTCCGCGATCTGCTCCTCCAGCGCATCATAATCCCGCTGGAAGCGGGACAGCACATCCTCCACTGCCGGATGATGATAGCTGTAGGCGATGGAGGAGAGCGACAGGTTCATGCCCCGGAGCTTGCGGATAAACAGCAGATTCTGCAGATCGTCCGGGGAATACTCATAATAGCCGTTTTCGCTCTGTCGCGGCAGCAGCAGCCCCTTGTTCCGGTACATGCGGATGGTCTCCGCGTTCACGTGGCTCAGCTTTGCCAGCTCGTTTATTTTCATACTTCATTCCTGCAACCAATACAATAATACTTGACTCTGTACCCGATACAGAGTTTATCGTAAAACCACAGACTTGTCAAATCCAAGACAAGGCAGCTTAAATGACAACTATATGACAAAGAAAGGATTGTCGACCATGAGCGAAAAGAACATCTCCCGCCGCAGCTTTCTAAAAAGCGGCGCCGCAGCCGCCGCAGCGCTGGCCGTCACCGGTATTTTCGGCCAGGATGTAAAGGCCTCCGCAGACGGTATCTACACCCCCGGCACCTACTCCGCCTCCGCGGAGGGCATGGGCACCGTGACCCTCACCTGTACCTTTGACGCCGACTCCATCACCGACGTGGTGCTGGACGTCTCCGGCGAGACCGAGAGCATCGGCCAGGCCGCCCATGACGCGCTGGTCGAGCAGATCCTGGCCACTCAGGGTGTGGAGATCGACGGGGTTGCCGGCGCCACCATCACCAGCACCGCCGTCAGGACCGCACTGAAAAACTGCATTGCCCAGGCCAAGGGCGAGACCGTCACCTCCGGCAGCGTGAAGCCCATGGTGGAGTCTTCCGGCGCCTTCATCCTCAAGGACATCACCGCGGACGACGTGAACGCCTCCACCGTGATCCTGGAGCCCATTACCGAGTTTGCGAAAGAAGTCGACGTTGATGTAGTGGTCGCCGGCGCCGGCGCCTCCGGCGTCATTGCCGCGGTGAAGGCCGCCGAGATGGGTGCTAAGGTCGCCGTGCTGCAGAAGGAGGCCGTCGCCGTCTCCCAGGGCAACTGCTCCTCCGCCATCATCAAGAGCGGCTCCACCGAGGGCGGTTTGAAGAAGTGGCTCACCTTTGCCACCGCCGTCAACTGCTGGCGCAACAACCGCAAGCTGCTGGAGGCCTACATCGACCGCTCCGAGGAAGCCCTGCGCTTTGTCTGCGAGAAGAGCGGCATCACCGAGGAGACCGAGTGGAAGAACAAGTACGGCGTCACCAAGTATCAGGACACCTCCGCCGTCTACACCGGCGTCTGGCACGACGGCACCCAGTCCTACGACTTCGGCGAGGACAAGGTGGAAGTCTTTGCCCCCTGGTTCGGACCCAAGCCCGGCAACTACGGCTCTCTGGTCTCCGGCATTCTCAAGGACGCGCAGGAGGAGTACGGCGACAATCTGCAGGTCTTCTTCAGCACGCCCGTTGTCCAGCTGGTCAAGGGTGAGGACGGCGCCATCGTGGGCTGCGTGGGCAAGGATCTGGACGGCAACTACATCAAGTTCAACGCCAAGTCCGTCATCCTGGCCACCGGCGCCTATGAAAACAACGCCACCATGGTCCGCCGCTTCTGCCCGGACGTGGAGAAATTCGACAAGAAGGTTGTCCACCGCACCGGCGACGGCAACATCCTGGCCATCGAGGCCGGCGGCTGCATGGAGCCGGTTGCCCACAGCCGCGTAATGCACGACTTTGACGCGGGCCTCATGTGGGATGAGCCCCCCTACCTGATCGTCAACATGAACGGCGAGCGCTTTGTCAGCGAGGAAGTGGACATGGCCTACATCTCCAACGTCCTGCGTTGGCAGCCCGGTTTCGTGGGCGAAAACATGGATCCTGAGCATCAGGAGAGCGGCTCTCTCGGCTGGTACTGCCAGATCTATGACAACGACTACATGGAATACGCCAACGGCCCCGTGCCCGAGTTCGTCATGCAGCGCTACCTGAAGGAAGAGGATCCCAGCCTGCACGTGAGCGTCTTCCCCGAACTGATCGACACCTTCCGCGCCGACACCATTGAAGAGCTGGCGGAGAAGCTGGGCCTGCCGGTGGAGAAGACCGTCGAGACCTTCAACCGCTACAACGAGCTGTGCGAGAAGGGCGAGGACCTGGACTTCGGCAAGCCTGCCAAGTACCTGCACAAGTTCGGCACGGCGCCCTTCTGGGGCATCCGCCGTCACATCCGCTGCTCCTCCATCACCGCGGGCGTCCTGTCCGACGAGTATGGCCGGGTCACCACCGAAGAGGGCGAGGTCATTCCGGGCCTCTACGCCGTGGGCAACCTGGGCGGCCAGTTCTACGGCGCTCCCGACTATCCCTTCTTCCACCCGGGCCTGTCCCTGGGTCACGCCGTCACCTTCGGCTTCATCGCCGGCGAGCACGCGGCGCAGAATCGCTGAAAACCAACTGGAATCTGAGCCGGGGCGGCATTGCCGCTCCGGCCTTTCTTTGGGGGCAAAGTCCGCCGCGGGCGTTCTCCCGCGCATACGCAGGCAGGCGGATTCGAGAGGAAATAAAGCTTGACTGCCCGGGGAAATCAGTATACAATCTAAAGACGGGCACTTTTCAGGGTGCCG
>CAMVIC010000199.1 GCA_947167435.1 uncultured Clostridia bacterium
CGCCCTGGGAGTCGGTGTACGGCCAGAAGGATGCCATGCTCTTTCAGGAGAGCACGCTGGAAGTGCGAAACACCTACCGGCAGTTCGGTCTGATCCCGGAGGGCTATCCCCATGTGGCGGATGACAGCCTTGCCCTTGAGCTGCATTTTATGGCCCTGCTGGCCCAGCGCAGTCTTGACGCTTTCTATGCAGGGAAGAACGACGAGCTGAGCGCGGACCTCAGCGGCTCCCTGGAATTCCTGAAGAAGCACCTGCTGGTCTGGGTGCCGAAGTTCCTGGAGCGGATGAAGAGCGCCCGGTCCAACATCCTGTACCCGCAGATGTGCCTGGTGCTGGATGAATTTCTGCGGAAGGACAACGGTACGGTACAGGAAATCCTGCAAGCCTTAAAATAAGGCTGTAAAAGCGCTGAAACAGATGTAATTCTACACTTTTAAAATAAGTTGCAATTGACTAACAATGGGCGGGCATGCTAAATTTTTGTTAAGATGAATGCGCATTTCTCAAAGAAATGCAGCGTGCAGCCTGTTCCGAGCTGTATGCCACCCTCCGGGCGGGTACAGCCGATGAGCGGCGGGGGCAACCGCGCCGCTTGCCATGAATTGCGAAGGGACAGCAGAGACTTCGCGGCAGAAATGCCGCGGGCCTTTGCTGTCCCTTTTTTGCATGAATCCAGCAAGAGAGAATGAATCCGGCGAATTTTGATCATCAAAAGGAGGAAAAAATGGCAAAAATCATGGAAGAAGTCCTGAGCAAAAGCTTCAGCCGCAGGGACTTCCTGAAAGGGAGCGTGGCAGCGACAGCCGCTGTCGCGGGGCTCGGTCTGATCGGAAAAGAGAACCGTCTCGCTTCCGCTGAGAGCGTGGCCCCGGCTGAACACCCCGAGATCGTCAATCCCGAGGTCGGGGGAGAATGGGTCCCGGCCGCCTGCTGGCACAACTGCGGCGGACGCTGCATCAACCTGGCGCTGGTGAAGGACGGCGTGGTTCTGCGCCAGAAGACCGATGACAGCCACCCCGACTCTCCGGACTATCCCCAGCAGCGCGCCTGCCAGAGAGGCCGGTCGCAGAGAATGCAGGTCTTCGGCGCAGACCGTCTGAAATACCCGATGAAGCGCAAGAACTGGAGCCTCGAGAACCCGAACGGAGACCTGCGCGGTGAGGACGAATGGGAGCGCATCTCCTGGGACGAGGCCTATACCCTGATCGCCGAGACCACCAAGAAGCTCTATGACCAGTACGGACCCGAGACCTGCTTCGTCGCCGGCGGCAGCTACTTCCCGAAGGTGCTGCAGGGCCTGGGCGGCTTTACCCCGCGCTGGGGCCAGGTCTCCTGGGGCGCATGGCCGGATGTGTACGGCACCGTCACCGGCCTGAGCGGCGGCCACTTCTGGAACGGGCCGGACCGTTTCACCCTTCGCAAACAGAAGCTGGTGATTTTCTGGGGCTGCAACCCGGCTGTCTCCTCCCAGGGCCTGCCGTTCTATAACTATCTGCAGGCAAAGAAGGCGGGCACCGAGTTCGTCTCCGTCGAGCCGCGCTACACCGAGACGGCCGCGGGATTGGATGCGCCCCGGCCCCGCATCCCTCCGGGCACGGACACGGCGATGGTCCCCGGCACGATCCAGCATATCATCGCCAACAATCTCCACGACAAAGAGTATCTGGACAAGTACTGCGTTGGTTTTGACCGCGATCATATGCCGCCCGCCGAAGGTGAAGAATACACCTATTCCCCGGCCGAGCGTGTTCCTCTGGTTTTCAACCGCCGGGCCATTGATCCGGATGAAAACTTCTATGATTACGTGATGGGCGAAGGCAAGTTTGCTGACGAAGGCCCGAAGACGCCGGAGTGGGCCTCCGAGATCTGCGGCGTTCCCGCCGAGACCATCAAGGAACTGGCAGAGCGGTATGCCACCACCAAACCGGCCTGTATCTTCACGGGCGGCGCACCGGCGCGTCACCACGACGGCGAGTGCTTCCCGCATGCACTGCTGACACTGGGCATGGTCTGCGGCCAGATCGGCCGGGACGGCGCGGCTGTAATTTCTCTGATGGAGCACTACGGCTCCTTCGGCGGACCGGATCTGGTCAGCCAGGGCGGCGGAGCGGATGTCTGCAACATGCCGGCCAATCCCTTCCCGCAGAAGACCCACGCCCTGAACAACGGCGAAATGTGGACCGCCATCCTGGAAGGCAAGCGCACCGACCACAAGGATCTCGAGACCGGCGAGGTCGAGATGTACCCGCTGGACATCCACATGATTCACCAGTCCATGGGCGGCGCACTGAACCAGCGCCAGGGCATGACCCAGGGCATCAAGGCCTATAAGAAGGTCGACTTCGTCACCTGCATCAACTATGTGTTCAATACCTCGGCCAAGTACGCGGACATCGTGCTTCCCTGCACCACCGAGTGGGAGCGCCCGGGTGCCCTGAAGAACAACCGCGAGCTGCTTTCCGTCGGCAGAAAGATCATCGAGCCGCTGTATGAGGCCAAGTCCGACCGCGAGATCGCCATGGGCATCGCGGATAAGCTGCACGAGCTCTATCCGGAGGACTATCCCTATACCGGCGCGGATGTCTCCGGCGTCAGCGAGTATCAGCAGTTCCTCAACAAGCTGGCCGGCTGCAAGTACACCGACACCGACGGCGAAAAGAAGCCGCTGCTTACCATTACCCAGGAAGACGTGGACCGCTACAGCGCCGAGTCCGGCGAGGAGCTGACGCTCGAAGCGCAGGAAGGCATTGTGCCGCTTGCCGAGTTTGAAGCCAAGGGCGGTTTCCAGATCCCGAATCCGGAGGAATATACCAATCTGCCGTTCAAGGCCTTCATTGACGATCCGGAAGCGAATCCCCTCGGGACTCCGTCCGGCAAGTTCGAAATCCACAGCCAGCTGCTTTCCGACTACATTGAGTGGATCGGCTTCTCCAGCAAGGATCCGCTGCCCAAGTACGTGCGGATTACCGAGGGCTATGAGGACGGCCTGGAGAACGGCTACCCGGTCCAGTTCATCAACCACCACTATCAGCGCCGCTCGCACCATGTGTTCGACAACGTGACCTGGCTGCGCGAGGCCTTCCCGCAGGAGCTTTGGATCAACACGGTTGATGCCGAGGCCATCGGCGTCAAGACCGGCGACATCGTGCTCGTCGAGGGTCTGCACGGCAAGATCGCCCGTCCCGCCTATGTGACCGAGCGCATCGTCCCCGGTGTCATCTGCGCGGGCGAAGGCGCCTGGGCCCAGCTCAACAAGGACGGCGTGGACGTCGCGGGCGCGGCGAACACCCTGACCAGCTGGCTGCCGACCGGACAGGGCCACTCCGGCTACAACTCCGTCAACACCAGAATCTCGAAATACGAAGATCAGAGCCTGCTTCCCGATGCCCAGTGGGAGAAGCGGATCATCTTCCCGGAAGCATAAGGAAAGGGGGACGAGATCATGGGTCAGAAAGCGTTCTATTTTGACATGAAGAAGTGCGCGGGCTGCCACGCCTGCGAAATCGCCTGCCGCGACCGCAATGCCCTGTACAATGTCGGAGAGCTTTTCCGCAAGGTCGACCTGTATGAGGGCGGCAAGTACCCCAAGCCCTGGATGTACATTCTCTCCATCGCCTGCAATCACTGTGCCAAACCCGCGTGTGTGGCAAACTGTCCCACCGGCGCCATGTACAAGGATGCGGACACCGGCCTCGTGCTACACGACGATGCTCTCTGCATCGGCTGCGGAACCTGCGTCCAGGCCTGCCCCTATCATGAGCCGATCCTCATGGAAAAAGAGGGCAAGACGGTGGCTGCCAAGTGCGACGGCTGCTATGCCCTGGTGAAAGAGGGGAAGAATCCCGTCTGTGTGGACGCCTGCAACTCCCGCGTGCTGGAGTTCGGCGAGCTCACCGACATCATGAAGGCCCATCCGGACGCTGTGCAGAACATCAAGGTCCTGCCGGATGCCATGGAGACGATCCCGGCCTTCTTCATCGACGCGACGAAGGAAGCCGTGGAAGAAGAGCCGACGCAGGTCTTCTGAACACTGCCGGGTCTTTCATTTGCAGTTGACTAACAGGCACAGCATATGCTACATTGACTTTACAAATGTGCATATGTTCCGAGCCGTGTTTCACCCTCCGGGCGGAC
>CAMVIC010000200.1 GCA_947167435.1 uncultured Clostridia bacterium
CAAAAGCGAGGCCTGGGAATGGCAAACGCGGGAAGGCGGTCCGGCTGTAAACCTGTACTGCGTAAGTTGCCGCTGCCTGAGCAGCGTAAGCCTATGAGCGAAAGAGGATTCATAATTTGAGCGCAATCATTCAGTTTGAAAACGTACACTTCCGCTATCCCGAGGAGGAGAAAGAGAGTCTGACCGGGATCAGTCTGGAAATTGAAGAGGGCAGCTTCGTGGCAGTGCTGGGGCATAACGGCTCCGGCAAGTCCACCCTTGCCAAACATATGAACGCGATCCTGGTGCCTACGGAGGGCAAGGTTTGCGTGGCCGGGCTGGATACCGCCGATGAGGCGCAGCTGTTGAACGTGCGACGCACGGTCGGCATGGTATTTCAGAATCCGGACAACCAGATCGTTGCAAACGTGGTGGAAGACGACGTAGCCTTCGCGCCGGAAAACCTGGGCGTGCCTGCGGAGCAGATCCGGCAGAGGGTGGATGCCGCGCTGAAGCAGGTGGGAATGTATGAATATCGCATGCATGCTCCCCATCTGCTCTCCGGCGGCCAGAAACAGAGAGTGGCCATCGCCGGCGTCATTGCCATGGAGCCCCGGGTGATCGTGCTGGACGAGCCTACTGCCATGCTGGATCCCCAGGGGCGGCAGGAGGTAGTCTCCACTGTGGACCGCCTCTGCCGGGAGAAGGGAATGACCGTGGTGCTGATTACCCACCACATGGAGGAGTGCATCGGCGCGGATCGGCTGATCGTCATGTCCGAGGGTCATATTGCAGCCGACGGCACACCGACAGAGGTCTTTTCCCGAGTGGAACTGATGGAGCAGGAGGGCCTGGATGTGCCTGAGACCATGCGCCTGGCGTATGAACTGAACAAGGAGGGCTTCCGCATCCCCATGGACAGCCTGCGGGTTGAGGACTGCGCGGCGCGTCTGGCGGAAGTGTTGAGTAAATAACAAGGATACAGAGCTTATGGCAGAAATCACGGTAGAGAACCTGAGCCATGTGTACAGCGCAGGGACTCCCTTTCAGAAAACGGCAATCGAGAATATCAGCCTCAGCATTCCCCAGGGCCAGTTCGTGGGGCTGCTGGGGCATACCGGCTCCGGCAAGTCCACGTTTGTCCAGCATCTGAACGCCCTGCTGACGCCCAGCTCCGGACGGGTGCTGTGCGACGGCGAGGATATCAACAGGGATAAGATCAGCCGCAGGGATATCAAGTGGAAGGTGGGCCTGGTGTTCCAGTACCCGGAATACCAGCTTTTTGAAGAGACGGTTTTTTCCGACATTGCCTTCGGCCCGAAGAACATGGGCCTGGGCAGGGAAGAGATTGAGGCGCGCGTGCGGGAGGCCGCGGGCTTTGTGGGCGTGGGTGAGGAGCTTTTCCAGCGCTCTCCGCTGGAGCTTTCAGGAGGCCAGAAGCGGCGCATTGCCATCGCCGGCGTGATCGCCATGCGGCCGGAGGTCCTGATCCTGGATGAGCCTACCGCCGGCCTGGATCCGGCTGGCTGCCGCCAGATTATGGACAACATCAGCCAATATCAGCGGGAAAGCGGGGCTACGGTCGTTATTGTAAGCCACAACATGGACGATGCGGCGAGGTTTGCCCATCGGCTCATCGTCTTCGACCACGGCACTGTCGTCATGGACGGCAAGCCGGAAGAGGTGTTTTCCCGCCCGCAGGAACTGGTTCAGATCGGCCTTTCCGTGCCCCAGTCCACTGCCATCGCCATGGCGCTGCGGGAAAAGGGCGTGGAGCTGCCCGGCGCTGTCTATACCCATGAGCAGCTGATGGCCGCTGTCCGCAGCGTGAAGGGGGTGGCCCCATGCTGAAGGATATTACGCTGGGCCAGTATTTCCCCGGCGACAGCATCATCCACCGTCTGGACCCCCGTACCAAGCTGATTCTGGTGGTTTTGTATATTGTAGCGCTGTTTCAGGCCAAGGGATGGATCAGCTACGGGCTGCTGCTTCTGGTCACGGCACTGTGCCTGGGCATCTCCCGCATCTCTCCGAAGAACATCTTCAAGGGACTCAAGCCCATGCTGTTCATTATTATCATCACGGGCCTGCTGAACATTTTCTATACCCAGGGCACCCCCGTGGTGGAGGGCTGGATCATTACCTGGGAGGGCATTGAACGCTCCATCAAAATGATTCTGCGCATCGTGCTGCTGATCACCGGCACCTTCCTGCTGACCTATACCACCAGCCCCATGGCCCTGACCGATGGTCTGGAGCTGCTGCTGAATCCCTTGAAAAAGATCAAAGTGCCGGTTCATGAGATGACCATCATGATGAGCATGGCCTTGCGTTTTATCCCCACCCTGATCGAGGAGACGGACAAGATCATGTCCGCACAGAAGGCTCGCGGCGCCGATTTCGAGACCGGGAACCTGATCCAGCGGGCCAAGGCGCTGCTGCCCATTCTGGTGCCTCTGTTCGTCTCGGCATTTCGTCGGGCGGATGAGCTGGCAGTCGCCATGGAGAGCCGCTGCTATCACGGCGGCGAGGGCCGCACCCGTATGAAGCAGCTGAAAATGGCCTGGCAGGATACGGTGGCTCTGGTCCTGGGCGTGGGATTCCTGGCCGGAATCATCGTGCTGCGGCACTTTGGCCTGTAAGGGGAAGGGTATGAGAAACATTGCGCTGCGGCTGATGTATGACGGCAGCCGCTACCACGGATGGCAGGTTCAGAAAAACGAGATCAGCGTGGCCCAGACGCTGGAGGAAGCCCTGAGCAGAATCTGCGGGCACCCGGTAAAAGCAGTTGGCTGCGGGAGAACAGACGCGGGGGTCCATGCCCTGCGTTACTGCGCCAATTTCAAAACGGACTGCCGTATTCCCGTGGACCGTTTCCCCCTGGCGGTCAACTCCCGCCTGCCCGGTGACATCGCCGTGACCGATGCGGTGGAAGCGCCGGAAGATTTCAACGCCATTGGCTCCTGTATTCAGAAGGAGTATATTTATCGGATTCTGAACAGTCCCATCCGTGACCCCTTTCTGGAAAGTCGTGTCTGTTTTTATCCCCAGCATCTGGACATGGACGCCATGCAGGCAGCGGCCAGAGCCTTCGAGGGCACACACGATTTTCGCGCCGTAAGAAGCGTGGGCACAGAGACCAGAACCACCGTTCGAACCGTGCACTGGTGCCGGGCAGAGAAACAGGGAAACCTGATTACAGTCTCCATCTGCGCAGACGGTTTCCTGTACAACATGTGCCGCGCCATGGTCGGCACCATGGTCTATGCCTCTTACGGAAAGCTCAGACCGGAGGAAATCCCGGCCCTGCTGGAACGGGGTGACCGTCGGCTCACCGGGCCGACCATGCCGCCCCAGGGGCTGTATCTTCACAGGCTCTGGTATGACGAGCCGGTAGGGGCACTGTTTCGCGACGGGAGTTTCTGAGGGGAAGGGAATTGCCGTCAAACGCTATATTTGTTCATAAACTTGTGTTACAATCATTCAGATGGAAACACTGTGAGTTGTCCGCAGCCTGACCGAGGGCAGGCGCGGACGGGGAAGAGAAGATACCATGAAGATCATAATTGACATCCTATTGTTGACCATCGTCGCCCTCTGCACCTGGGGAGGCTACCGAAAGGGTCTGATCGGCGGAATTGCCGGTATCATTGCCATCGTCATTGCCATTTTCGGCGGAGGGCTGATATCCTCCACCTATGCCCATGAGGTGGTCCCGGCCCTGCAGCCTTTTGTGGAGGGCTATATCGACTCGGCAGATAACCGGCATGCAGTTTTGCAGGAGATGGGCTACGGTGACACGGAGCTTTCTCTGGAGGACGTGCTGGCGCAGGACAGTTCTCTGCGTTATGACTACGCCTATGAGTGCCTGCGGGCTGTCGGCTTTTACGACGAGCGCGCGGAGGAGCTGGCAGGCCGATCCGTCCGGTATGCGGCCGACAACGGAGTGAATATGACCAGCGCGGTGGTGGCGGTGCTGTGTGACACCGTGACCTATGTGGCAGGGCTTACGCTGAGCTTCCTGCTGATTCTGATTCTGATCGTGGCGATCGGAAACGTGGGCAATCTGTCCTTCCGTCTGCCCAATATGGAGCTGCTGGATGAGATCGGCGGGGCGGTACTGGGCTTTGTCAAGGGCGTGCTGTACTGCGTG
>CAMVIC010000201.1 GCA_947167435.1 uncultured Clostridia bacterium
CCGGCAGCCGTCCCCGGGCTTGACGGAGGGCCGGGGAAGGGAATAAGGGAATATGGAAAACGGGAAGACCGGACGGAGCGGTATTTGCCGGGTTCCGGGAAAAGAAGGAGAAACTCAAAAATCTTTTGAACAAAAGATTGATTTTGGAAAGAAAATAAACTACAATATATAGTAACGTGTTTGAAAATGAAAACAGAACACAGGAGGTCTGACATGAAGAACATTCTTGTAGCGCTCCCCGTTGAAGAGCGGCACAAAGCCAAGCTGGAGGCTGCGGCGCCCGGCTGCAGCTTCGTCTATTGCGGAGAGGACGGCGCCACGAAGGAACTGGTGCAGAACGCCAACATCATCGTGGGCAACGTGCCCGCCAATCTGATCGAAGCGTCGGAAAAGCTGGAGCTGCTGCAGCTCAGCTCTGCCGGGACGGACGCCTATATCGTCCCCGGCGTTCTGGCGAAAAACACGGTCCTCACCAACTCCACCGGCGCCTACGGCAAGGCCGTGTCCGAGCATGCTTTTGCCATGATGCTGATGCTGCAGAAAAAGCTGCATCTGTATCGGGACGCCCAGCGGCAGCGGCAGTGGACCGACAAGGGCAACGTGGTCTCCATCACCGACGCCACGGTGGTTGTGGTGGGACTGGGCGACATCGGCCTGCGTTTCGCCCGGATGGCCAAGGCCCTTGGCGCCTACACCATCGGCGTGAAGCGCCGGGGCGGCGAATGCCCGGAGGGCGTGGATGAGCTGTGCCTGACCGACGAGCTGGACAAGGTCCTGCCCCGGGCGGACGTGGTCGCGTCTTTCCTGCCCGGTACCGCCGCCACCTGTCACATGTATACGCCGGAGCGCTTTGCCCTGATGAAGAACAGCGCCATTTTCATCAACTGCGGCCGCGGGAACGCGGTTGCGGGGGACGTGCTGTATGACGCACTGACCAGCGGTGCCATCGCCGCTGCGGCCATTGAGGTCACCGAGCCGGAGCCCCTGCCCGAGGACAGTCCGCTCTGGCTGCTGGACAACCTGATGATCACGCCCCATGTCTCCGGCTACTATCATCTGGCGGAGACCTTCGAGTGCATCATCGACATCGCGGCCGGAAACCTGAGCGCTCTGCTGGAGGGGCGGCCCCTGCGCAACGTCATTGATTTCAGCACCGGATACAAAAAGTAAGCGCACAGGGATTGATAAGGAGAAAAGAGATATGAAGTGCCCGTTTTGCGGTTTTACCGACAGTAAGGTGATCGACTCCAGACCGGCGGAGGAGGGTGCAACCATCCGCCGCCGCCGGGAGTGCATGGCCTGTCAGAAGCGTTTTACTACATATGAAATCATTGAACGTCTGCCGCTGGTTGTGGTGAAGCGCGACGGCAGCCGTCAGTCCTTCGACAAGGTAAAGCTCATCAACGGCATGGTCCGTGCCTGCGAGAAGCGGCCCGTCTCGCTGCAGACGCTGGAAAAGATCGCGGATGAGATTGAGCAGGAGCTGCAGAGCAACCTGGAGCGGGAGATCAGCACGGTGGAGATCGGCGAGATGGTCATGGCCAGGCTCAAGGACGTGGACGAGGTGGCCTATGTGCGCTTTGCCTCGGTCTATCGCAGCTTCAAGGATATCAACACCTTTATGGACGAGCTGTCCAAGCTCCTGACCGACAAGCAGGACTGAGCACAACACCGTCCGGACAGCAGCCTTTCCACGGCTGTCTGTGAGCAGAATCGGAGCTCCGCATAAACCGAAACAGGCTCTGCTAATCCCTGGGGGGCATCGCCTCCGACTGAAAAAACAGCGGAGGCGGTGCCCGCACCCGAGGGGAAGGACTTTCTGCCTCCGTATGGGGAGACTGTCCGGGCAACGCAAAAAACGAACAGAAGTACGAGGCATACACCATGAAAACAATTGTAGGCAGCAAAGAGGAGAGCATTCGCCGGGCAGCCGATGCCATCGGGGCGCTGCTGGCGGAAAAGCCCCGGGCGGTGCTGGCCTTTTCCACCGGCCGCACCATGAGCCCGCTGTTTGCAGAGCTGACGGCGCGCTGCGCAGCAGGGAAACTGTCCCTGCGTCAGGCGCGCGTTTTTTCCGTCACAGAGCTGGAAAAAGCTGACAGGGAGCAGAGCTGCCGCCGCCAGCTGGAGACCGAGCTGCTGGCCGGGACGGATCTGGCGGAGGAAAACTGCTGTTTTCTCAGTGCGGAGAATCTGGAGCAATATGATGAAACCATCGCCCGGGCGGGCGGCCTGGATCTGGCGGTACTTGGTCTGGGGGACAATGCCCATATCGGCTATAACGAGCCGGCAGTGCCGTTTGATTCCTGCAGCCACAGGCAGAAGCTGACCGACGCCACCAGAAGGCAAAACGCCTGGCGCTTCGGCAGCGCGGACAAGGTGCCGGAAACGGCGCTGACCATGGGAATCAAGACCCTGGTCTCCGCCCGTGAAGTTGCGGTGCTGGCTTTCGGGGAGGAAAAGGCCGAGGCCGTGCATAAAATGCTCTACGGGCGAAATGACAGCGCTGTCCCCGCAGCCTTTCTGCAGATCCCGGTGAACGTGACCGTGTATCTGGACGAGGCCGCGGCGGCGAAGCTGTAAGCCGGATTGCCGGCGCAGGCCGGCTGAAGATAGAACCAATCACAGGAGGAATGAAAATGGGAAAGTATTTTGGAACAGACGGATTTCGCGGTGAGGCCAACAAGGACCTGACCGTTGACCATGCATTTAAGATCGGCCGCTACCTGGGCTGGTATTTCAGCAGGAATCACCGGGCCAAGGTGGTCATCGGCAAGGATACCCGGCGCTCCAGCTATATGTTTGAAAGCGCCCTGTGCGCAGGCCTGACGGCTTCCGGCGCAGATGCTTATCTGCTGCACGTGACCAGCACGCCCAGCGTGTCCTTCATCGCCCGGGCGGACGACTTTGACTGCGGCATTATGATTTCCGCCAGTCATAACCCTTATCACGACAACGGCATCAAGCTCCTGAACGCAGAAGGCGAGAAGATGGAGGAGAGCGTTCTGGAAGAGATCGAGGCTTATCTGGACAGCGACACACTTCTGCCCTATGCCCAGGACGCTGCCATCGGGGAGACTGTGGACTATTCCGCCGGCCGCAACCGGTATATCGGATATCTGATTTCTCTGGCGACCCGCTCCTTCAAGCATCACAAGGTGGGCCTGGACTGTGCAAACGGAAGCACCTGGATGATGGCCAAAAGCGTGTTTGACGCCCTCGGGGCCGACACCTATGTGATCAGCAACCACCCGGACGGACTGAACATCAACGTGGACTGCGGCTCTACCCACATCGAGCAGCTGCAGAAGCTGGTGGTGGAAAAGAACCTGGACGTGGGCTTTGCCTTTGACGGAGACGCAGACCGCTGCCTTGCGGTGGACGAGAAGGGCAACGTGGTCAACGGCGACCACATCATGTACCTCTGTGCCCGCTATATGCAGGAGAAGGGAACCCTGGGAGACAGCAAGGTGGTTACCACCATCATGTCCAACATGGGCCTGTACAAAGCACTGGACGAGCTGGGAATCGGCTATGAAAAAACCGCCGTGGGCGACAAGTACGTTGCGGAGAATATGCGGCAGAACGGCCATATTATCGGCGGCGAGCAGTCCGGGCACATCATCTTCGGCCGTCTGGCCAATACCGGCGACGGACTGCTGACTGCCATCAAGGTGATGGAGGCCATGCTTGAGAGCAAGCAGCCCCTGAGCGTGCTGGCGGCGCCCATGGTCATGTATCCCCAGAAGCTGAAGAACGTGGTGGTCACCGACAAAGACGAGACCCTGGCCTGCCGGGAAGTGAAGGACGCGGTGAAGGCCGTGGAGCAGGAACTGGGCAGCAATGGGCGCGTGGTTCTGCGCAAGAGCGGAACCGAGCCTCTGCTTCGCGTGATGGTGGAGGCCACCAGCCAGGCGCTGTGTGAGGAAAAGGTTGACCAGATTATCGATGCCATGCGTCAGGCCGGCAAGCTCATCAAAGTGAAATAACAGTCGGCAAATGGGATTGCGATCGGGGTTTTAATACTGATACCTGATAGAAAGCTTTAGAAAGATTTCCGAGGCAAAACTGTGCCAGGCGAGGCGGCGGCCGCAGAGCATAATGGAGATATATGGTCAAGGCCGCCAAC
>CAMVIC010000202.1 GCA_947167435.1 uncultured Clostridia bacterium
AGAAACAAAGGGGGCCGCTTTTTCAGCAAGATCTGCTCCAAAAAGTTTGAAGATAGTATAGCATTGAACATTGAGATAAGATTGAACTCCCGTGTGAATTCATCTTTCTGGGAATATCGCGGAAGGAATCGTGCCTGTTCTTCTTTTGATTATACGTGCATTTCGCCCCTCCGTCAA
Source organism: uncultured Clostridia bacterium (assembly GCA_947167435.1). Next base: position 178 of record CAMVIC010000202.1, read on the forward strand.
ACAGATTATTCGAGATCCGCTTCACTCGTTTTTCACTTCATAAACAGCACGCTTCGCTTCCGAATCTTTTCAGCGGCGAAGACAGCCAGCAGCCCGATGCCGGTGCCCAAAAGCGCGCCGGCAAGATTATCGGAGGGAAAGTGCACATACAGATACAGCCTGGAAAAGGAGACCAGCAGTGCCATTCCCAATGCGGGGATTCCGAGGCGTCTATCGTAACACATCAGAACCGTCGCCGCGATAAAACAATGCAGCGTGTGGCCGGAGGGGAAGGAATGATCCTTCGGCATCGCAACCAGCAAAGAGACGTCAGGGTTGATCCAGCAGGGCCTCGGCCGTGCCACAAGGTTTTTCAGCAGCCCGTTTCCGATCAGCAAGCCGCCTGCCAGACCGCCCAGCACTGCCGCACCGCAGATGCGGTATCGTTTGACGCAGAGCAAAACCAGCCCCAGCAGGATCAGAGCGATTCCATATTCTGCCAGCAGAGTTACCTTCGGCATCAGCGCGTCCAGCAAAGCACAGCGCAGATGTGCCTGTATCCAGTCCAGGATGGCAAAATCAAGCTGTTGTATCATAGCGGATCACGCTTTTCGGAAGGGGCTTTCGGAGCGCTGCGGTCACGCGGGCAACGACCGAAGCCAGAACCAGGCTGCCGCCGGCGATTGGAAGCACCGGCAGCAGCCGGTTTTCTGTGCCGTAGATCTCCACCACCCCGGCCAGGATCGAGCCCAGGGTCAGCATGACCAGACCGGGCTCCAGAAGACCGAGAAAGAGCTCTCCGGGGAGGGCTTTGCGATTCGCCAGCACAAGCAGCCAAAGCCCGCCCAGAAGGAAGGGCGCAAAGGCGTAGACCATCCAAAAAGACCAGACGCCGAAGCTGAAATGCTCATAGATCGCCCCGAACAGGGCCGTAAACGCCGCTGCAAAGAGCAGGCGCAGGCCGTGGCTGTGCAGCAAGCGCTGTCTGTTAAGTCGTTCCGATGTATACAATGTCGCTCACACTCCTTTCCTTGGTACGGCTGCCGCCCGTGGTGGGGTTGTTGATCACCTCACCCATCAGCACCATGGTGGACGAGCCGCCGCCGTCGAGATTGTAGGCGGTTTTCACACCAAGGCTCTGCAGGAACGTTGCCAGCTCGTAGAGAGACAGGCCCTCGCTTTGATCGGTTCGCCCATCGGAGACCACGAAAACGTAGTGCAGCTCACTGATCTGGCCGATGGCGGTTCTGGGGTTGCTGGCCATGGCCTTGCCCACCTCGGTGTTCTGATCCACAGTGATCCCGCCGTTTTCCACCAGACCGGGGCCGAAGCTGAAGGCCTGCCAGACGCCGGAGTCCACCAGTTCCTGGGCTGAGGCCTCTGTGCTGTTGGTGATGCCAAAGCTTCCATCGGCGTAGATGCAAAGAATATCCGTGCTGCCGGAGCCGTAGTCCCGGTAGACCACGCCATTGCGGATGACGTAACCGCTCTCCCGGGCACCGTAATAGTCGCCGTTGATGGCCAGAATCGCCTCGCACTGAGATGCAATCTCCGAGGTCTTTGCGGGCACGTTCTTGCCGTAAGAGTTCTCGGCAAAGGCGGTTTTGAGGTACTGCGCCGAGGACAGCCACACCTCCGCCACGTAGATATCGGTGTCATATTCCCGGTATTGGGTCATGGCGATGCTGACGTTTTCATCGGAATAGACCACATTCTCAGTGCCTGCCGGCAGTGACTGGGTTTCCAGGGGGGACGCCGCTTCGCTGTCTTGTACCGTCTGGGGTGATTGGAAAGAAAGCGTCTGCCCGGATTCAGACGAGAACATGGACAGATTCGGTTCGGCTGCCGTCTGATATGTCCGCGCGATTAAAAACGTATCCATCAGCACGTAGCCTGCGAACACTACCGCCAGCAGGCAGCTCGCCGTTGTCCAGATCACACGCAGCTTTCTGCTTTTCATGGTTTACGCGACCTCCTTTTTCCGAAAAATCCAGTGTTTTTGAACGAGATAGCTGAAGGCGAACAAGACCGCCTCCACAAGGACCTTCGCCAGATAGCGATTCATGCCTAGCTTCGTCACAAGCCCCCACAGGCACACGGTATTCACTGCCAGAATCGCGCCTGCAAGCAGCGCGTACTGGAAAAGCGATCTCCGGATATCTGCATGGCTGTCGAAGACGAGCGACCGGTTTGCGGCGTAGTTCGCCGAGCCGCTGACGAGCCTTGCCGTGACGTTGGAGAACACTACATTGCCGGTGAGCAGCGAGAGAAGGGAGAAAAGCCCATAGTCCAGAAGAAAGCTCAAAAAGGACGAAGCGGAAAACTTCAGAATCTCCCAATAGATGCGGACGGAGTCCCGCAGAGCATGGAAGTGAGAGCTGCGGTTTTGGTCCAGATAGACGGTTTGGATCGGGATTTCCCGCAGCGGACGGCCCTCCTGGGCCCAGCGCATCAGTACGTTCATCTCGTATTCGTAGCGCTCGCCCTTTACCTCCCGCAGCCCGGGAAGCAACCGGTGGGAAAAGGCCCGCAGACCGGTCTGGGTGTCATAGACCTTGGCCCCGGTACTCAGGCGGAAGACCCAGCGGGTGACGCCGTTTCCAAAGCGGCTTCGCAGGGGGATCTTCCCTTCAAAGCGCCGGCCGCCCAGGATCAGAGCGTCCGGCTCCGCCTCGGCAGCCGCACAGACGCGGGCTGCGTCCTGCGGCAGATGCTGACCGTCGGCGTCCATAGTCACCACCGTGTACGGCGGCTCGGCGCTTTCGCCGATCCATTTCAGACCTGTCTTGATGGCTGCGCCCTTGCCGAGGTTCTTTTCGTGACGCAGAAGCCTGGCGTAGGGCGCCGCGGCTTGAAACACCGGACCGTAGGCCTCGCCGCTGCCGTCGTCTACGATCAGAACCTGAAAGCCGCGGTCTGCCATGGCCTTTGCCAGTTCGGCCAAACCTTCCTCCGGCTCATAGGCCGGGATCAAAGCAATTCTTGTGGGGTTCATGCGCTCAACTCCTTTCCGGGTTTGCTTCCTGAGAAGCTTCTGCCGAAAGTTTAGCATAGAAGAGCGCGGAAAGTCCCCGGGAATCAGCGGCGAAATTTACGAAAAACGCACGAAGGTCTTCGTGTGAATTGCGGCAGGCTCCGGCGCCGATTTTCATTGATTTTACGGCCCTGCGTTGCTATAATGAAAAAAAACAGCATCGGAGGTGGAACAAGATGCCGAACGGAAAAAAGCGGATCTACGTTGCGGACGATGACGACAACATCCGCCAGGTGATCAAAACCTTCCTGATCAGCGACGGCTATGCGGTGGAGGACTTCCCCACGGGGGATCTGCTGCTCGAGCGCTTTTCGCAGGAGCCCTGCGAGCTGGCCATCCTGGACGTGATGATGCCAGGCTCCGACGGCTTCACGATCTGCACGGAGCTTCGGAAGATCAGCACAGTCCCCATTATCATGCTGACCGCGCGGGATTCTGAAAACGACTTTGCCATGGGTCTGGGCCTCGGCAGCGACGACTATATCACCAAGCCCTTTTCCGCCATGGCTCTGTTGATGCGCGTCCGGGCGATTCTTCGCCGCGTGGACTTTGAAAATCAGAAGCACAGCGCCCCGGAGCAGAAGACCGTCCGCGTGGGCCAATTGGAGCTGGAGGAGGACCGCCGGCACATTCTCGGCGCCGGAAAGCCCCTGGCTCTGACGCCTACAGAGTACGAGGTGCTGAAATATATGATGCTGCGCGCCGGGCAGGCTGTCTCCCGGGAAGAACTGCTCAATGCCATCTGGGGCTTTGAAGCTGTGGTGGAAACCCGGGCCACGGACGATACGGTGCGTCGGCTGCGCCAGAAGCTGGGCGGGCTTGACGTGATGATTTCGGCGGTCTGGGGCTACGGCTTCCGGCTGGAGGAGTCAAAATGAAACGGAATCGGCATATCCGGACGCGGCTGTCCGTGACCATGATTGCCTTGAC
>CAMVIC010000203.1 GCA_947167435.1 uncultured Clostridia bacterium
ACGCCTGTCATGGTGAGGGCGTCCTCGGGGATGGAGTCGGGATCAGCCTCGGTGCCCAGGGCGGCAAGCGCCGCAGCCTCAGCTTCGGCAGCCAGACGGGCCTCCAGATCCTCGAAGTTGGCGGTGCTCACGCCGGCGGTATCAAAGGCGTTGCGAATGGCCGCCTTGATGGCGTCCGAGGTGATGGTGGCGCCGGTTGTGGCGTCCACCTCGAGGCTCTGGGCCTCGTAAATACGGGCAGGCAGTTCGTCCACGGCAATCGTGCCGATTCCGTCGGTCTCTTCCTGCCTGGTCACGCGAATCTGATAAATCTTATCCTCCGTGGCAACGACTTCCACTTCCACATCGCCGTTGCGGCCGGGGGCAACGCCCGTCATGGTGACAGCGTCGCTGGGAACGTCCTTGGAGCCCACCGTTTTCACGGTATTGCTCATTATAATATTGGCAATCAGAACAGCGAGCAGAAACACGCCGCAGCCGATCCCAATATAATTGAGCAGCTTCTCGTTTTTCTTTTTCTTTCCCATAAGTTCCTCCTGCGATTCTTATTTGTCCCTGCCGGAAGGACGCAAAGACAACATCTTATTGTTTATCATACTTGATCGGATGAAAAAAAGCAATAGTCGACGCTCCCTTTCCCGACTAAATTTTTGTGTATTTTTTTACCGGGAACTTAGCGGCTTGCGCTTGCGAAACACCGGGAACTTCTGTATAATTATAGCATCCGAATTTTCGGCAAATTACAGAGTATTTTTCAGATACCTGTTTAAGGAGGAGCCATGAACGTACAATTCACCGAGACGATCCTGCGGGATGCGAACCAGTCTCTTGTGGCCACCCGCCTGCCCTACGAGAAGTTTGAGCCCATTCTGGAGACCATCGACCAGGCGGGCTTTTACTCCGTGGAGTGCTGGGGCGGCGCCACCTTTGACGTCTGCCTTCGTTTTCTGAACGAGGATCCCTGGGAGCGTCTGCGTAAGATTCGCGCCAAGATGCCCAACACCAAGCTTCAGATGCTTCTGCGCGGCCAGAACCTTCTGGGCTACAAGCACTACAGCGACGACGTGGTGCGCCGCTTTGTGCGCGCCTCTGTCCGCAACGGCATCGACATCATCCGTATTTTTGACGCGCTCAACGACGTGGACAATCTGAAGGTCGCCGTGGAGGAGACCATCAAGTCCGGAGCTATGGCCTCCGGCGCCATCTCCTACACCACCAGCCCCGTCCACACCCTGGAGAAGTACGTGACCATGGTGAAAGAGCTGAAAAGCATGGGCGTAAGCACGATCTGCATCAAGGACATGGCCGGTATTCTCTCCCCGAAAAACGCCTATGATCTGGTCTCCGCCATCAAGGACGCGGTGGATCTGCCTGTGGTGGTACACACCCACAGCACCCCGGGTCTGGCCTTCATGACCTATCTGAAAGCGGTGGAGGCCGGCGCCGACGTGATCGACACCGCCATCTCCCCCTTCTCCGGCGGCACGTCCCAGCCTGCAACCGAGACGCTCAACTACACCTTCCGGGAGCTGGGCTACGAGACCGGGCTCAACGAGGATGCGCTGGTCAGGATGGCCGATTTCTTCAAGCCCATCCGGGCGGAGTATCTGGCCGACGGCACGCTCAACCCCATTTCCATGGCCACCGACACTCAGTGCCTGACCTATCAGATTCCCGGCGGCATGCTCTCCAATCTGCTCAGTCAGCTGAAGATGCTGGGCGCGCTGGACAAGTTTGACGAGGCGCTGCTGGAGACGCCCCGGGTCCGTGCGGACATGGGCTATCCCCCGCTGGTCACCCCCACCAGTCAGCTGGTCGGCACCCAGGCGGTACAGAACGTGCTGTCCGGCGAGCGGTACAAAAATGTAGGCGCAGAGCTGAAGGCCTATTGCCGCGGCGAGTACGGCAAAACCCCCGCCCCCATCAACCCTGAGGTGCGCGCCAAGATTCTGGGCGGGGAACAGCCCATCCAGGGCCGCTATGCGGACACACTGCCCAAGGACGTGTTCGAAAAGGCACAGGCGGAGCTGGGCGATACCGCAAGGTGCGAGGAGGACGTGCTCAGCTACATCGCCTTCCCGCCGGTTGCGGAGAAATTCTTCGAGCAGCGCAAAGCCGATGAGGAAAAGGTCTGCAAGTACAGCATCGTGTCCGTGGAGGAATAAGAGATGAGCTTCTTAGATGCATTGATCTACTCTCTGCTGGGCATGTCGGTTGTTTTCTTCGCACTGGTGCTGCTGATGTGCATCATCAAGCTGATGACCGCCATCGGCGACCGGGCGGAACGCCGCGCCGCGGCCATCCCCGCGCCCGACCCTGCCGGAGAGGTCATCGCCGTTCCCCGCGGTCCTGTGGCTCCCGGCTCTGCCGGTGAGCTGAAGCTCTACGACACCGATCCCCGCACCGCCGCCATGCTCATGGCGATCGTGGCGGATAATCTTCAGGTTCCGCTCAATGAGCTGCGATTTCTTTCCATTCGCGAGATCAAGGAGGATCAGTCAAAATGAAATATAAGATCACACTGAAAGGCCGCACCTACGAGGTGGAGGTCGAACACGGCGAAGCCATGCTGCTGGACGAGTACGAGGCAGCTGCCCCGGTCGCCCCTGCTCCCGCCGCCCCCGCTGCCGCTCCCGCGGCGGCCGCTGCCCCTGCCGCAGCGCCGGCCGGTCCCGTCACTGCCGGCACCAAGGTGGACTCTCCCCTGCCCGGCAACGTGCTGAACGTGAAGGTCTCCGTGGGCCAGGCGGTGAAAGCCGGCGACGTGCTGGTCATCATCGAGGCCATGAAGATGGAGAACGAGGTCGCCGCTCCCTGCGACGGCGTAGTCAAGCAGATCGTCGCCGACAAGGGCGCCGTGGTCGCCACCGGTGACACCCTGCTGGTGATCTGAGGAGCCGCCCATGAGTATACTTGATACCTTGGGCCGGCTGGCGGAAACCTCCGGCTTCTATATGCTGGCCTTCAGCTGGCGTCAGCTGGTGATGATCATCGTCGCCTGCGTGCTGCTGTATCTGGGCCTTGTAAAAAAGTTTGAGCCCCTGCTTCTGGTCGGCATCGCCTTCGGCATGCTGCTGACCAATCTGCCGGGTTCCAACATGTATCACCCTGAACTGTGGGACGCCTATATCGCCGGGCAGATCCGTTTGACCGACATTGTGCATGACGGCGGTCTGCTGGACATTCTGTATATCGGCGTCAAGTCCGGTCTCTACCCCTCTCTGATCTTCATGGGCGTGGGCGCCATGACAGACTTCGGCCCCCTGCTTGCAAACCCCAAGAGCCTGCTGCTGGGCGCCGCCGCTCAGTTGGGCATCTTCGCCGCCTTCCTGATGGCCATCTGCATCTTCGGCTTCGCCCCCAATGTGGCCGCCTCCATCGGCATCATCGGCGGCGCCGACGGCCCCACCGCCATCTGGCTCACCTCCAAGCTGGCGCCGGACTTTCTGGCCCCCATCGCCATCGCGGCCTATTCCTACATGGCCCTGATCCCGCTGATCCAGCCGCCGGTCATGCGTCTGCTGACCACCAAGGAGGAGCGGGAAATCAAGATGGAGCAGCTCCGTCCCGTGAGCAAAAAGCAGAAGATTCTCTTCCCCATCGTGGTTACCATCTTCGTCTGCCTGCTGCTGCCCTCCGTGGCACCTCTGCTGGGCTGCCTGATGCTGGGCAACCTCTTTAAGGAGAGCGGCCTGACCGACCGCCTCAGCGACACCGCACAGAACGCCCTGATGAACATTGTGACCATCTTCCTGTCCACCTCCGTGGGCGCCACCGCCGTGGCGGATCGCTTCCTCAGTCCCCGCACCCTGTTCATCATCGTGCTGGGCCTGATCGCCTTTGAGTTTGCCACCGTGGGCGGTCTGCTGCTGGGCAAGCTCATGTGCAAGCTCTCCGGCGGCAAAATCAACCCGCTCATCGGCTCCGCCGGCGTCTCCGCCGTGCCGATGGCTGCCCGTGTATCCCAGATGGAGGGTGCCAGGGCCAATCCCTCCAACTTCCTGCTGATGCACGCCATGGGTCCCAACGTGGCCGGCGTCATCGGCTCCGCCGTGGCGGCGGGCTTCCTGCTGGCCATGTTCGGCGGCTGAGTG
>CAMVIC010000204.1 GCA_947167435.1 uncultured Clostridia bacterium
GCGGTCAACGCATCGGCATCCAGACCCAGAGCCTCGGCCAGCTCCGCCGGGGTATCCCCGGATTTGACCAGGCCGCGGGCGGCCAGCAGGGCCAGATTGTCGTTCAGGTCCTCCTCCCCGAAGATGCAGAAAGCCATCGTCTGCTGCAGTGTGGCGTCGGCGGTCTCAAAGCCCTCGGTGGTGTAACGCCGGGCATCCTGATTCACATAGACGGCAGTGGTGCGGAAGCCGCCGGGGATGGCCATGGGCGGCAGCCAGGTGTCGCCGTAGGGCACGTGGGGGAAGGTCTGCATCTCGGCGAGATCCACGGTCATGGCGCCAAGCTCTGTCGCCATGCGGATGCCGTCGCCGGTGGTGGGGGCAATTTCATCCGTAATGGCGTTGGCAAAGTCCGGACGGAGCTCCACCAGCATCTCATGATTCTGGCCGAAGCCGCCGGTGGCCAGCAGTACAGCCCTGCCGGAAAACTCCACTTCCTCCCCGTCTGCGCCCACGGCCCTGACGCCCACCACGGCGCCGCTGTCATCGGTGAGAAGCGCGGTGGCCTCCGTGTTCCTGTAGAGGACCACGCCTGCGCTCTCCAAAGCCCGGCTCAGCGCATTGACCAGGGTCAGAGAGGTGTAGCCGTCGGCATTGGCCTTGACCATGAACACGTCACCGCCGCCGGGGTGATCAGTCAGCACGCTGGCAAGCGGATTCGCGGGGTCCACCCGGTCGCCGGTTTTGCCGGACCACTCAATGCCCAGTTCCCGGGCAAACCAGTCCACGGTCTCGCCGCTGGCAGCCGCGTAGGCCTCCGCCAGATTCTCCCGGCCGCCATAGCTCATGGTTGCTTCCTTCAAAAGCTCTTTCGTGGCAAATTCCATGCCCAGCTCCGCCTGGACAGCGGAATCGGCGGCGTTGATTCCCTGCTGGGAGCAGAGGGAGTTGCCGCCAACCACGCCGGATTTCTCCAGCAGGATGACGCTGGCACCCTGCTCCGCGGCGGTATAGGCGGCGGTCAGTCCGGCGCCGCCGGCGCCGACGATGATCACGTCCGCCTCGGTGACGGCGTAGTCGGCGCTCTCCGCCTCAGCGGCAGGGGCGCCGAAGCCCTCGGCCCCCGCCTGGGCGGCCGTGTCGGCCAGGGCGGCCAGATAGGCGCGGCCGGTCTCGGTGGCGCCGGAGACGGCGTCCGGCGTCAGGGTCTGCTCGGCCAGGACCTGGGCGGTCATAGCCTCGATGGCTGCACCGCCGATGGTGGGCGTCTCCGTCTCTTCCACCTGAACGTCCGTAATGGCGTTTTCGCTGTAGGTGACAGTCAGTGTCACGTCGCCGTTTTTGCCCACGGCAGAGGCAGTGTAGGTGCCGGGATTGGCTGTGCCGGCGCTCTCGGCGCAGGCCGCCGTGCCAAGGCAGCCGAGCGCCAGGCAAAGGCACAGCGCAGCGGCCAGAATTTTATTGTACACTTTCATGGGTCTTCCGTCCTTTCTTTGTTCTGACAACAGTATAATGAAGAACGGGTGCCGGGGGAAACAGCAAATGCTTACCTCGCGGCAACTTTCGGTTGACGCGCTTAGGCTTTCATGTTATGTTGGGCATCGGAACGATGATCCAATGCGGCGAGAGCAGACTCCGAAGCTGTATGAATCAGCGTTTGCCCAAAGGGAGGTGTGCCCATGAACGACAAGACCCTGCGGCTGTTTCTGGCCGTTGCCGACAGCGGCAGTTTTTCCAAAGCGGAGGCCGGCAGCTATATCTCCAAGCAGGCCATTTTGAAGCAGATGGATGCGCTGGAGGCGGAGCTGGAGCTCAAGCTCTTCTCCCGCTCCAGTCAGGGTGTCCGGCTGACGGAGGCGGGCCGCGTTTTCTACCGCGGCGCTCAGAAGCTGCTGGAGATGCAGGAGAAGCTTCTGGCCGACTGCCGCAACAGCGCCCTCTCGGAAAAGGTTCTGCGCATCGGGAATGTGGAGCATCAGGCGCTGCTGACCGAGGTCACGGAAGCCTTTGCCCTCAAATACCCGGACGTGCGCATCCAGCGTGTCATCCATCCCAACCACAGCGGAGAATACCGGGTGGCAAACGGCATCATGGACGTGGCGGAGACCTTCTACAGCCCCGTCCTGGCACGGCTGCCGGCAGCCTATACGCCGCTGATTGACCTGCCATACAAGGCCGTGGTCCGGCAGGGGCACCCGCTGGCCGCCCGCCGCCGCGTGAGTCTGGAAATGCTGCGTCCCTATCGGACGGTGGTCTTTCGTCCCATGATTCAGGCGGCCTGTCTGTCGGCGCTGCAGGAGGTTTTTCACGGCGCGGAGGAGAATCTTGAACTGCGCTCTGACGTGGACAACCAGGTTCCCGTGGCCTTTGCGTGTCTGGACGGGGACGATGTGCTGCTGACCGCCAACTATTTCATCTATCACCTGCCTCAGGCAAAGCTGCTGCCCCTGGCAGAGGGCTGGACACAGGAGTACGGGATTCTGTACCGTGCGCCCGCCGAGCCGCTGGTGCAGAAATACGTGGACCTGGCGGTGGCTATCTTTAAGGAAAAGGAGCTATGATGCGCCCTTGACAAAGACAAAATCCCTTTTTGCCTTTTCCCTGCTGCCGGCGGTGCTGAGTCTGGCCTGGCCCACCATGCTGGAGCAGCTGATGCAGACGGCGGTGCAGTATATCGACACGGCCATGGTGGGCTCTCTGGGCACCCAGGCCACCGCGGCGGTGGGCTCCACCGCCACGGTCAACTGGCTGATCGGCAGCGCGGTGTCCGCCTTCGGGGTGGGTTTTCTGGCCATAATCTCCCAGGCGCTGGGCGCCGGAGAGACGGAACGGGCCCGGCGCACCGCCGCCCAGGCGGTGCTGGCGGTGCTGCTGGTCGGCGCCCTCTTCACCGGGCTGACCCTGGGGCTCAGCACCCGGGTCCCCCGCTGGATGCAGGTGGACCCGGCCATCCGGAAAAGCGCCGGGCGCTACTTTTTCATTCTCTATCTGCCCATGCTGCCCCGCACGGCCAGCATTCTTTTCGGCACGGTGCTGCGGGCGGCGGGCGACACGAAGACGCCCATGCGCATCGGCGTGCGGGTCAACGTGCTGAACGTTCTTCTGAACTTTCTGCTGATTTATCCCTCCCGGGAGATCCCGCTGCTGGGAAAGTCCCTGCCCCTCTGGGGTGCGGGCTGGGGCGTGGAGGGGGCGGCGGCCGCCAGCGCCCTCGCCTTTCTCTTCGGGGGACTCTCCATCACGGCGGCCTTTTACCGGCACCCCCTCATTTCGCCCCGGGGCCGCTCGCTCCGGCCGGACATGGCGGTACTTCGGCCCTGCCTGCGCATCGCCCTGCCCAATATGCTTCAGCGCTTCGGCACCTCGCTGGGCTATGTGGCCTTTGCCGCCATGATCAACTCCCTGGGCGAGCTGTCCACCGCCGCCCACACCATCGCCAACACCGTGGAGTCCGCCTTCTACATCCCGGGCTACGGCATGCAGACCGCCGCCGCCACCCTGACCGGCAACGCCATCGGCGCCGGAGACCGGCAGCGGCGGCGGGACCTGGCAAGGCTCATCCTGCTGGTGGAGGTGTCGCTGATGCTGCTGTCCGGCGGGCTGCTCTTCGCCTTTGCCCCCGCCATGGTAAGCCTGTTCAGCCCGGACGCGGCAGTGATTCTCCTGGGCAGCACGGTGCTGCGGATGGTGGCCTGCTCCGAGCCCTTCTACGGGGTGTCCATCGTGATCGAGGGCATGCTCCAGGGGGCGGGCCGGACTGCCGTGCCCTTTCTGTTCAACGTTCTGGGCATGTGGGGCGTGCGCATCGCGGGCACCTATCTGTGCACCCAGGTGCTGGGCCTGGGCCTGGTCTCCGCCTGGGGCTGTATGATCGGCCACAACATGCTGCTCTTCCTGCTGTTCGTAATCTACTACGCCCGGGGAAACTGGATTCCGGGAGAAAAAAGCTGCTGAGAAATTGCAAGGCAATTTCTCAGCAGCTTTTTTAGTGGTTAGTCCTCAGAGTGATCCGTCCGTTCTCCTCTGAAAACTGAATTCTGAAAACCGAAAACTGTACCTCACTCTGCGGCGGCCAGGAGGCGCTTGGTGTAGTCCTCCCTG
>CAMVIC010000205.1 GCA_947167435.1 uncultured Clostridia bacterium
GGGAGTACGTACGGCTGCGCATGGGCTACGTGGGCAATTCCCTGATGGCCTCCCCCCTGCCCCGGGGCAGCGGCGTGGTGTCCTCCTTCATGAAAGCGGACGGCATGCTGGAGGTGCCCCAGGGCACGGAGGGCTACGCCTCCGGCGAGGAGGTCCGGGTCCGGCTTCTGCGGGACAAGGGGCAGCTGAAGAACACCCTGGTCGTCATCGGCAGCCACGACCCGCTGCTGGACGAGCTGGCGGATCTGATCCACCGGGAAGACCGCCGCGTCTTTCTCTCCTCCTCCCACGTGGGCTCCATGGGCGGCATCATGGCCATCCGCCGGGGCGAGGCCCATGCCGCGGGCATCCATCTTCTGGACACGGAGACGGGGGAATACAACCGCAAATACATCCGGAAATACTTCCCCCACGGGGGCGTATATCTGGTGCGCTGCGTGGGGCGCCAACAGGGATTGATGCTGGCCGGAGGCAACCCCCTGGGGATCCGGGGCTTTGCCGACATTGCCAAGGACGGTGTGCGTTATGTAAACCGGCAGAAGGGCTCCGGCACCCGCATCCTGGCCGACTTCCTGTGCGCCCGGGAGGGCGTGGATCCGGACCGGGTCTACGGCTATGAGCGGGAGGAGATGACCCACAACGCCGTCGCCGTCCAGATTGCCGGCGGCAGCGCGGACGCGGGCATGGGCATCTATTCTGCCGCCCGGCTCTACGGTCTGGACTTCCTGCCGGTGTGCGTGGAGGAATATGACCTGCTGATTCCGGAGCGGGTCTGGAACACGGGCATTGTCCGGCAGCTGATCCGCACCCTGAAGAGCGAGGCCTTCCGGGAGCGGATCGAGGCCATGGGCGGCTACACCCTGGACCGCCCGGGCGAGATCATCGACGTATTCTGACACCGACGAATCAGTACCCAAAAGGGGACTGGTTTGTCAGTGAGTCACGAATAAGGAATCGCTGCTCATGAATAAAAAGCTTGACGTGGTCGTCATCGGCGGCGGACTGCTGGGCTGCTTTGCGGCGCGGAACCTCTGCCGCCGAAAACTGCATATTGCGCTTCTGGAGGCGCGGGAGGACGTCTGTACCGGCATCTCCCGCGCCAACACGGCCATTGTCTATCCGGGCTATGACCACAAACCGGGCAGCTTGAAGGCGGAGCTGTGCGTCCGGGCAAACGGGCGTTTCGACGATCTCTGCCGTCAGCTGGACGTGCCCTTTTCCCGCTGCGGCTCGCTGATGGTGAGCTTCGGCCCAAAGGCCGACGCCGTTTTGCGAAAGAAATACGAAACCGGGCTGCTCCTGGGCGTGCCGGGCCTGCGCCTTTTGAGCGGGGCTGAGGCCGCCGCGCTGGAGCCCTCCCTGGCTCCCGGGGTGAGCACGGCCCTGTTCGCGCCCACGGCCGGGACGGTCAACCCCTGGGAGCTGGGCATCGCCGCCTTTGAAAACGCCGCGGCCAACGGCGCCGAGCCCTTTCTGGGCACCCGGGTGCTGGGCATCCGCCGTCAGGCAGAGGGCTACCGCATTGAGACCGACCGGGGGGCCTTTTCCTGCCGGGCGGTGGTCAACTGCGCGGGGCTGGAGGCGGACAAGGTGCAGGCGCTTCTGTTCCCGCCCTCGGTGCGCATCGCCCCGGACGCGGCGGACTATCTGATTCTGGATAAGGCGGCGGCAAACAGGCCCGCCCACATCATCCAGTACGAGCCGGAGGACGGCGGCAAGGGTTTCAATGCCGTGCCCACCGTGGAGGGCAGCCTGCTGCTGGGTCCCTCGGAGCGGGAAAACGGCACGGACTTTGCCGTAAGCGCCGAGGGTCTGTCCTTTGTCCGGGAGCGCACCGGCCGCGTTCTGCCCGGGCTGGACCTGAACGACACCATCCGCGCCTTCGCGGCCGTGCGGCCAAACCCATGCCGCCCGGACGGCGGCAGCATCGGCAGCTTTGTGATCGAGCATCCCGCCCCGGGCTTCTGGAGCCTGATCGGCATCAAGACCCCCGGGCTCACCTGTGCCGACGAGCTGGGCCGGTATCTGGCGGACCGGCTCGCCGCAGAGCTGGGCGCGGAGGAAAACCCGGACTTTAAGCCCTGCCGGGCGGGAATTCCAAGAGTCCGGGACCTGCCTCTTTCCCGGCGCGCCGCGCTCACGCGGGAAAGCCCGGCTTACGGCGAGGTTCTCTGCCGCTGTGAGGACGTGACGAGGGCGGAGGTCTTGGAGGCGATCCGCCGGGGCGCCGTCAGCGTGGACGGCGTGAAGCGCCGGGTGGGCACCGGCATGGGGCGCTGCCAGGGCGGCCGCTGCCAGCAGGCGGTCATGCAGCTTCTGGCGGAGGAACTTGGCATTCCCGTTTCCGCCGTTCGGAAGGACGGCCCGGGCTCGGAGATTCTGGAGGGCGGCCATGGAACGAACTGAGCTTCTGATCATCGGCGCGGGGGCCGCGGGCATCTCCGCCGCCTGCGCCGCCTGGGACGCCGGCTGCCGGGACCTGGTGCTGGTGGACCGAAACGAGCGGCCCGGCGGCGTTCTGCCCCAGTGCCTCCATGAGGGCTTCGGCCTTGCCGCCTTCGGGCAGGAGCTGAGCGGCCCCGCCTATGCCGAAAGGCTCACGGCGGCGCTTTCCCGGACCGGGGTACGCTTTCTGCCGTGCCGGGAGGTCCTGGCGGTGACCAAGGAAAAGACCGCCGTCCTGTCCGGCGGCGGCGCTGTGGAAGAAATCCGCTTTGAACGGCTGATCCTGGCCGCGGGCAGCCGGGAGCGGGCGGCGGGCTCGCTCTCCCTTGCGGGGACGCGCCCGGCAGGGGTTTTTACCGCCGGGCAGGCCCAGGAGATGATCAATCTGCGCCATTGGCACCTGGGCCGCCGGGTGGTGATTCTGGGCAGCGGCGACCTGGGGATGATCATGGCCCGGCGCTTCACCCTGGAGGGGGCGCAGGTCCTGGCCGTGCTGGAGCAGAACGCCCGGTACGGGGGCCTTGCCCGGAACTATCACCGCTGCATCCGGGCCCACGCCATTCCGATCCTCTATCGCCGGACGGTCCGGGAGATCCACGGCATGCCCCGCATCACGGGCGTGACGGTGGAGAATCTGGACAGCGGAGAGCGGCAGCTGCTCCCCTGCGACACTCTGGTCACCGCCGTGGGCCTCCTGCCGGAGCGGGAGCTGATCCGGGGGCTTGAGGGGGAAGCCTGGCTCTCCCTGGCCGGCAACTGCAGCAGAATTCATGAGCTCGCCGATTCCGCGGCTGCGGAGGGCGCGCAGGCGGGCAGACGGTTCGGAGTGCGGAATGCGGAATTTTGATCTGGGCTTTTATATCGTTTCGCCCCGTTCCGCACAATCTTCGCTCCCCTGCTTGCGCCGCGGGCGCCGCAGCGTTATAATATTTCTGTTTGAATCTGTTCAGGAAGGAGAATTCCGTACATGAAGCTCAGCGCAAGAAACCAGCTGAAGGGAACCGTCGTGGAGATTCAGGACGGCGCCGTCAACGGCATCGTCAAAATCGACGTGGGCGGCGGCAACGTCATCAGCTCCGTCATCACCATGTCCTCGATCCGCGAGCTCGGCCTCAAGGTCGGCGGCACGGCCTACGCGGTCATCAAGGCCAGCAACGTCATGGTCGGCGTGGACGACTGATTAACCCCAATAAAAAGCACCTCGGCGGCCCGCTGATATGTGAGCCGCCGAGGTGCTTTTCAGTTTTCAGATTTCAGTTTTCAGGAGAACGGCGGCTTCGCCGCAGTGCTTAGTGCTTAGTGCTTGGAAGATGTGAATCGGAGAACGGCGGGCGGATAATATCCGCCCCTGCAAACGAAAACGTGGGTTCGCGTCGTAGGGGCCGACGCCTCGGCGGCCCGCCGCGTCCCCCGTAGCGCCGGGCATTGCCCGGCACCTCCTCGCGATCTGCCGACCAATGGTCGGCACTACGGGTCCCGCTGCATCGCTTCCCCGTCTCACCGTAGGGGACGAGCAAAGCTTGGTTCGTCGCACGCTTCCCGCGCGTCGTTATGTCCTCGACGTCCCGTTTGTCGGTCACGGCACCAGGTTCACCCCTACGGGAAAACGCAGGTTTCCCGTAGGG
>CAMVIC010000206.1 GCA_947167435.1 uncultured Clostridia bacterium
GCTGGGCAAGCCTTTTCTGGACACGCTGACCCTCTATGCCAGCCAGACCGGCAGCATCGGGGACGGGCTGAACTATAACTCTCCTTCCATCTTCGCCATCTTCTGGCATGTGCAGGATCAGGAGGCCGCCTCCGCCCTGGGTGTGGCCGGGGCCTTCACCTATCTTGCTGCCCTGCTGCTGTTCTGCCTGTTTCGGCGGGACCGGCTCACCGCGCGCAGCATGCTCGCGGTGGCCCTGTTGATGGTCGTGGGGATTCCCTTCCTGCTGCCCCATATGCACGACCGGTACTTCTTTGCGGCGGACGTGCTGTCCGTGGTCCTGGCCTGCGCGGCCCTCTGGTGCGCACCGGCGGCGCCGCTGTGCCAGTTTGCCTCGCTGCTCGGCTACCACGCCTATCTCAAGATGCGCTATCTGCTGTACATGAACCACGGGGCCCGGGCGCTGATCGCCGTTCTGGCGCTCACGTTCAGCTTTCTGCTGTGGGAAACCGGGCGTCCTGTTTCCCGGGAAATCAGAAAAATTGAAAAATCGGCTTGACAAAAACCTGGAATCTGCTATAATCCTTAATGCCTTAAATGCGGCAACGCCGATTGCGATGGTTTTCAATGCAACCTAGCAGCGGCCAAATATGCGAGAGTGCTGGAACAGGTAGACAGGCACGTTTGAGGGGCGTGTGTCAACCGACGTGGGAGTTCAAGTCTCCTCTCTCGCACCAAAAATGCAGTCCATCCGTTTGGATGGACTGCATTTTTCATTGTGTAGAGGAGACTTGAATCATAATCCAAACCCCCAGTGGGGTGTTCATCCGTCAGTTCGCAAACTGGTGGATTCTTTTATTTTGTTTTCTCGTCTCCCGCAAGAGAAAACAAGGAGAATCAGCCAAAAGAAGCCGCCCGATGGGGCGGCTTCTTCTTTGTCATTTCATGTTTTTCATGCGGTGTTCGCCCGGATTCTATTCCAGAGTTGCCCGGAAGATATCCCGCATTTTCTCTGCATCGGGGGAAATGAAGAGCGCCGCGTATCTACCCTTCGCCACAGCGACGCCCTGGCGGCAGATCGCGCTCTCCTCGGGCAGATACGTCGCGTAGGAGTCCGCTTTCACCGTGATCCGATTCTGCGCTCTCGCCTGCATGTCGCGCGCGGCGTTCTCGTCCTCCAGCTCCATCAGCCAGATTTCGTCGGCCTTCAGGTTGTTGGCGCAGAGATAGAAGCGCCCGTCGCAATACTCCTCCGGCTGCAGACCCAGGTAGCCGGAGATGACCTTTTCGTTCAGCTCCACCATCTCCGGGCCGGAAATCTCGCCGCAGATCTGCGCGTAGATTTCATCCAGCACCGTCTGTGCCCGCGCTGCCGTCTCTTCAGGCGGCTCCTCCTGAATCTCCGCTTCCTCGGGCGCGGCCTCGGCCTCCACCGGGAGATTGGTCAGCCCGTCGTACTCCACATAGTACTGCTCCGGGAAGTTATAATAGTTGTCCGCATTCAGCAGTTCCTCGTACCAGTAAGGAGCGCTGGCGATCTTGAGGTGCGTGGCGTTGTTCATGTGCTCGTACGCCAACTGCCCGTCGTCGCCCTTGAAGTGCTGGTCCAGCTCGATATAGCAGTAACCGTAGGTCTCAGCGTTGTCCTTCAGCCAGGCGTTGAACTCGTCCACGATCGACTGGTTGAACGTCGCCATACTGACCCGGATGGGCATGACCGACTGGACAAAAATCGTGATATCCGGGTTCGTCTCGCGCACCATCTCCAGGAACATCTCCATGATCTCCTCGCAGCGTGAAAGCTTGAAGCTGGCAAGGTCGTTGCACCCCAGCGCCGCGATGATGGCGCGCGGCTGCAGGTCGTTCAGCACGTCGGGCAGCGTGGCGTAGTGCCCCTTGTAGATCAGATGCCCCAGCCGCAAGTGAACCGTTTCGTTGTAGGTCAGTTCCGCATTGGAGGAGAAGGTGGTGTTGACCAGCAGGTCGTTTTTGATGCAGTAGTTGCTCAGGATGCCGAGCACGGAGTCTCCCAGATAATAGGCGCCGTCGAAAAACTCCTCGGTCAGCTCCTGCGGCGGTGCGAAGTAATTGGGCGGTCGGTGCGCCTCTTCCTCCGCTTTTCGTTTCGCTTCCTGCATCTGCAGCAGCGCTTCCGGATCCAGGGAGAGGAAAGCCAGGTTCGCGTCATGGAGGAAGTTGTCCACACTGTACTCGATCAGGATCTCGTCGATGCCCTCCTCCTGCAGCAGATCGGTCAGCGGCAGCCTGTAGTAGCGCAGATCCACAAGGACCACCTTGTCATACGCATCCGCCAGGAAGCAGCCGAGCGAGTTGGAAAACGAGTCCCGAATCACAAGCAGGCTGCGCCCCTCCGCGCTGGGCGACAGTTTCTCGATGCGAACAAGGGAGTGATTCCCGTCCAGATAGACCTGATACTTGTCCTGCTGTTCCAGCCGGTCCATATAGAAGACGCCGTCGTTGACCTGTCCGGTCTCGTTTACGACCTGCAGTCTGTTCCCGGAATACCAGAGCTCCAGGCTGTCCGGCTCCGTCAGCCACAGGCCGGAGGCCGCATAGGCAGAGCCGTAAAAGGGTTCATAGCTCTGCCGGGTGTAAGTCTCACGGCTCGGGCAGGGCAGATCCCGCGACTGGAAATAGGCGCAGGCCGCCTGAAAGGCGCCCTCGCTTGTCCAGTGATGGTCCGTGCGGTAGTAGAGGCGACCGGGGTCGGGGTCTGTACGGAAGGCCGCCATCAGATCCACGTTTTCCGTTTCCGCCCGTTCGTAAACATAGGAGATGATCTCCCCGTCCGGGTACGCCGGCGTATCCAGCAGCACCGCACCGGAGGACGGCACCAGCATCAGGCTCACCGGGATCCCGGTTCCGGCCTGCGCAAGGTTCCGCGCGAAGTCGTTGACGAACGCAAGATTGGTTTGCAGGGTCTCCTGCTCGCTCTCCACCGGCATGGAGAACAGCCGCCCGTCCCGGGCGAAGTAGTCCTTGCTTCCCTGTCTGCCCGCGTAGAGGTCGTAATAGGCGTTGACACCGACGAAAAACTCCCGCCCCGGGAAATGATCCGCCACAAAGGTGCTCAGCTTTTTCGTATAGTCCCCGTCGGTCAAACTCTGCACGCTCAGCGTCGGCATCTCCGCCAGATAGCGTTTTTCCCGTTCTGAGAAATCCTCCTTCGGCAACAGGAGAAAGAGCGCCGGAACGATAAAAATCGCCAGGCAGAAGAGGACCGTTATGATATTGTTCCGCAGTTTCTTTCTCACAGTTTCCGCTTCCTAAAATCTGAAATAAATAAAGGGGTTGTAGCTCTGGCTGACCAGGGCCGAGGTACTGAGGAGGAAGAGCACCGCCAGCAGCAGGATCTCCGGCAGATAGCGTCCCCGCTCTCTCAGCGCTGTGAGGGCCTTTTTGGGCATCCAGCCGGCCGTCACGCAGGCGACGAGGAAGGTCGGCAGATAGGCCGCGGCAAAGCGCAGCGTCTGCACGGAGTCCGCCCGGAAGCCGAACAGCCTGCCGACAAAGACCCGCCAGAGCCCCATATCGGTGTAATAGAAGATCCCCCAGCCGAAGGCCACGACCAGCAGTGTCAAGAGCTGCTGCAGGGCGGCCGGCAGTCTGGCGGTCTGCTTTCCGAGGAACAGCTTTTCCAGGATCAGCAGCACCGCGTAGTACAGGCCCCAGAGGATAAAATTCACGGACGCCCCGTGCCACAGGCCGGTCAGCATCCAGACGATCAGAAGGTTCAGACACTGACGGGCCAGGCCCCTCCGGTTGCCGCCCAGGGGGATATACACATATTCCCGGAACCAGGAGGACAGGGAGATGTGCCAGCGCTTCCAGAATTCCGTGATGCTCCGGGAGGTGTAGGGATGGGCAAAGTTTTCCTTGAAGCGAAAGCCAAGCATCCCGCCCAGACCGATGGCCATGTCGCTGTAGCCGGAGAAATCGAAATAGATCTGCAGGGTATAGGCGGCCATTCCCACCCAGGCCGAGACGGTCCCGGTCTCCGTCAGGAGCATCCGGTCGGTCAGGATCCCCATTTGGTTTGCGATCAAAACCTTTTTCGCCAGGCCGTAG
>CAMVIC010000207.1 GCA_947167435.1 uncultured Clostridia bacterium
GAGACCGTCGAGGAAAACCAGCCCGGCGCCCTGGGCTGCGCCCTCGCCGCGGCCGTGGCCACCGGCGAGTATGACAGGCAGGAATCCGCGGTGGCGACCATGACGGCGGTGTCCCGCCGCTATGAGCCGGACCGTTCCGTCACCGGCATCTATAATCGCAAGTATGCCCTGTACTGCAAGACCATCGGGCAGCTGGACGGCCTGTGGGACGACATGCAGGCGCTGATTGAGAATCCGGAGGGAGAAGCATGAGAAAGTACAGTCTGGGCCTTTATGAAAAGGCCATGCCGGACGGCCTGAGCTGGCGGGAAAAGCTGCTGCTGGCAAAGGACGCAGGCTATGATTTCGTGGAGATCAGCATCGATGCCTCGGAGGAGCGCATTTCCCGTATCTACAGCAGCCCGGCCCAGCGCCGGGAGCTGGCGGACCTGATGGTTGAGCTGGGCATGCCCATCCGCACCCTCAACGGCAGCGCTCTGACCAAATACGCCCTGGGCGACCCGGACCCGGCGATCCGGGGCAGGGGAGTGGAGATCGCGGAGAAGTCCCTGGCCCTTGCGGAGGACCTGGGGGTTCGCATCGTGATGCTGCCCGGCTACGACATCTATTTCGGCACCCACACCGAGGAGACGGAGCGTCTTTTCGTGGAGAACATCCGGCACCTGACGGAGCTTGCCGCCATCCACGGGGTTCAGATCGGCTTCGAGACCATGGAGAACGATTTCATGAACACGGTGGAAAAGGCGATGTATTATGTAAACCTGATAGACTCCAACTATCTGAAGATCTATCCGGACATTGGCAACACCACCAACGCGGCGGTAAAGTACGGGACCGATCCGCTTGCCGACCTGCGGCTTGGCCACGGGAACCTGGTGGCCCTCCACCTGAAGGAGACCAGACCCGGCGTCTTCCGGGAGATTCCATACGGCACCGGCCATGTGGACTTCGAGGGGGCGGTGCGCACCGCCTGGGACCTGGGCGTGCGCCGCTATGTGACGGAATTCTGGTATAAGGACGGGGGCGAGACGCCCAAAGAGGTTCGCGCCCGCTTCGGCGCGATGCTGGACCGGATGGGCGGCTGAGCGATAATGCACGGATCAATCCCGGAAAGAAAGCAGGAAGCCGCGGGGCTTGTTTGTCCCGCGGCTTCCTGCTTTTTTGCCGCTTTGCCTTGCAGGATGACGGTTATTCCGCTATAATGACAAAATAAGAAGAGAATTGCTTGGTTGAGGGAGAAATACGATGGCGCAGGGGAATAAAAGACTGGATTCGGCCCGGATGGGAGAGCTGCCGGAGGGAAAGCTGCTGCTGAGCATGGCGGTGCCCATGATGCTGTCCATGCTGGTGCAGGCCCTTTACAACGTGGTGGACAGCGTCTACGTTTCCCAGGTGTCGGAGGACTGCCTGTCGGCTCTGTCGCTGGCTTTCCCGGCCCAGAACATCATGATCGGCCTTGGCACCGGTACGGGCGTGGGCGTAAGCTCGCTAATCTCCCGTGCCCTGGGTGCCGGGGACCGGGAGCAGGCCGGCAAGGTGGGCGGCACGGCGGTGTTTCTGAGCTTTTGCTGCTGGGGCCTGATGGCCCTGTTCGGCGTTTTCGGCGCCGGGGCCTTTATCCGGTCCCAGACCGGAGACGCAGCCATCCGCGGCTATGCCGAATCCTACCTGCGCATTGTGACCATCGGGTCCCTGTTCCTGTATTTTGAAATCTGCCTGGAGCGGCTGCTCCAGTCTACGGGCCTTACCCATCTGTCCATGTGGACCCAGATGATCGGCGCGGTGACCAACATCATTCTGGACCCCTTCTTTATCTACGGCTGGCTGGGCCTGCCCGCCATGGGCACCGCAGGCGCCGCACTGGCCACGGTGATCGGCCAGGCGGTGGCCGTCCTGGCAGGCTATCTGTTCCACACCCGCCGCAACCGGGAGCTGCCCATCCGCCTGGCCGATATCCGGCCCCATTGGCGGCTGATCGGGGAGATCTATCAGATCGGCTTCCCCTCTATCCTGATGATGTGCATCGGCTCGCTGACCAATTACCTGATGAACCGGATTCTCATCGGCTTTACCTCAACGGCGGTGGCGGTCTACGGCGCCTATTTCAAGATTCAGAGCTTCTTCTTCATGCCGGTGTTCGGCCTGAACAACGGGCTGATTCCCATCATCGGCTACAACTACGGCGCAAGGAAGAAAGACCGCATTTATCGCACCATCCGCTGGGGCGTGATTTACGCGTCCTTCTTCACGATGCTGGGCTTTGTACTGTTCCAGCTGATGCCGGAGACGCTGCTTGGCATGTTCCGGCCTTCTGCGGCCATGCTGGCCATCGGTGTGCCCGCCCTGCGGGAGATCAGCATCAGCTTCCTGTTCGCGGGCTTCTGCATTGTGGCGGGTTCGGTCTGTCAGGCCCTGGGCAGGAGCATGTTCTCCTTCTTCGTCTCGGTGCTGCGGCAGGTGGTGGCGCTGATTCCGGCGGCCTGGCTGCTGAGCCTGACGGGCAACGTGAACAACGTGTGGTGGTGTTTCCCCATTGCGGAAGTGATGAGCCTTGCGGCCAGCGTCCTCTTCCTGCGGAAAGCGCTGCGGGATATGGAGCGCCGGCTGTCGATCCCGGAAGGGGAGAGCTGAACTTTTTGAATGGAGGCGTGAGATGGCCAATATACTGGACTATCTGCAGTGGCGGGGGGACCTGCTGCTGACGGAGCGGCCGTTCAATTCGGTGGATAACCTGATTCTCTCGGTGCTGGCCTATACGGACCTGAAGGGGATTGTGCCCCCGGAGGGCGGCATCCTGCTGGCGGACGCGGCGGCGCGCTATGCGGCCGAGGGACGGGACCAGTCCCATCAGGCCTGCGATCCGAAGGAGGCGCTGATGGCCGCCGCCGGCAGCGCCCGCTTTCGCAACGCCAGACTGAGCGCCTATGCGGATCGGACGGACACGGAGGCAGAGCTTCAGTTTTCCGCCGTGACCTTTACCCTGGACGACGGCAGCCTGTATGTGGCCTACCGGGGCACGGACAACAGCATCGTGGGCTGGCGGGAGGACTTCAACATGGGCTGGCGGGAGACGCCCGGCCAGCTTCTGGCCGTGGAATACCTGAACCGCTGCGGCGCCGGGGACGCGCCTTTGCGCATCGGCGGCCATTCCAAGGGCGGCAACTTTGCCGCCTTCGCAGCCGCCTGCTGCGACGCTTCGGTTCAGCAGCGGATCACCCGGGTGTACAACAACGACGGGCCCGGCTTCCTCCGCGGCTTTCTGGCGTCGGATGGGTATCGCCGGATTCTGGGCAGGCTGGAGCTGCTGCTGCCGGAAAACTCGCTGATCGGGATTCTGCTGCGAAGCGGGACCGAGGGGCGCACGGTGAAAAGCAGCGCCTCCGGCTTTCAGCAGCACAACCCCTACACCTGGCAGGTGCTGGGCACAGACTTTGAAACCGTGGAAAAGCGCTCCGGCACCAGCACCTTCGTGGATGAAACCGTCGATCAGTGGCTGGACCGCCTGAGCGATACCGAGCGGCAGCACTTTGTCGCCGCGGTGTTCGACTCGCTGGAGGGCTCCGGCGTCTCCACCCTGACGGAGCTGAACGCCAACCGGAAGGTGACCTATAACGCGGTGCTGAAGGCCGCATCCGAGCTGGAGCCGGACACCCAGAAGGATTTCTTCCGGGCTCTGAAAAGCCTGGCCGCAACCGGCACGGACCTGCTGTGGGCCGAGGCGAAGAAGGCCCTGGACCGCTGGAGCGCAGAGCGCCGCAGCCAGTCGGAGGATAAAAAGAACGAAACGGAAAACGCCTGACGAGCAGGCGTTTCCATTTGGATTGCTGACAAGAAAAAACCTCTCTCCAAACGGAGAGAGGTTTTTTAAGCCAAGTATAATTACTTGATTTCGACGGTGGCGCCGACAGCCTCGAGCTGAGCCTTGAGAGCCTCGGCATCTTCCTTGGAAACGCCTTCCTTGATCTTGGCGGGAACGCCTTCGACCAGGCCCTTGGCCTCGGCCAGGCCCAGACCGGTGATGCCGCGGACTTCCTTGATGACCTTGATCTTCTCAGC
>CAMVIC010000208.1 GCA_947167435.1 uncultured Clostridia bacterium
ACTGCAGCCTGCGTCAGGGCAGGGATGCGGCTGTGCTGCTGCCGGGGGGCGGCGGACATGAGATGCGCAGCTTCGTCACCGTAAGGTGTCCCGGCTGCGGAGCGCCCAACAGCATGCCTGCCCACAGCCGGGGAAAATGCGAATACTGCGGCAGCAGTCTCTCCGCGGAATAACCGAACCATATGAAAAGGCGGCGGGAGAACCCGCCGCTTTTCATACTGTAGACAAACCCCTTATGAATTGTTTTTGCCGTAGCTCCGCCACGGCAAAAACACCCTGAGGCGGTCGCGAAGCGCCGCCCTCGCGCCGACCAACGAGGCGTCAGCCGAGGCGATGAAGCGCGAGTATCTCAAATGGAAGCCCAGCGAAGCGGGTTCCATTTGAGAGGGTATCACAGCTCTGTCAGCTTCGGCGCCTCCTCCGGCGCGATGGCGCGCAGCACCCGGCAGGGGTTTCCCACTGCCAGCACGTTGGAGGGCAGGTCCCGGGTGACCACGCTGCCGGCGCCCACCACCACGTTGTCTCCCAGAGTGACGCCGGGCATGATCAGCGCCCCCGCGCCGATCCAGCAGTTGCGGCCGATGTGGACGGGCCGGTTGTACTGAAGACCCTGCTGCCGCGGCCCGGGCTCCAGCGGGTGGGCGGCGGTGGCGATGACCACGTTGGGGCCGAACAGGCAGTGGTCGCCCACATAGATGTGGGTGTCGTCCACCAGAGTCAGGCCGAAGTTTGCGTACACGCCCCTGCCGAAGTGGACAAAGCGCCCGCCCCAGTTGGCGTGCAGCGGCGGCTCGATATAGCAGTCCTCCCCGATCTCGGCAAAGAGCTCTTTCAGCAGCGTCTCCCGCTCCGCCTGCTGGGAGGGGCGGGTGGCATTATAGTCGTACAGCTTTTCCAGGCACCGGCGCTGGAGGGCGACCAGGGCGCTGTCGTTGGGGTCGTAGAGCTTGCCGCTGTGCAGCGAATCGAAAACGTTCATGGGTTCCTCCTTTTGGATTTTCTCAGGGGCAGACCCAGCAGGTTTGCGTCGAAGCCCCGGAGTATGGCGTCAAAGTCACCCAGCTGATAGGGCAGCCGGGGGTGCAGGCCCAGCCACTGCTCCCGCAGTGCACGGGAGAAGGCGGCGGCCGCCTCCCCGTGCCGGGCAGCGGCGGGGGAGAGAAAGAGCGCCAGCACCTGCCGCTCCTGCTCCAGCGACGCCTTCTGCTCCCTCCGGGGCAGCGCGGCGCGGCGCTCCTCCAGGTCCCGGAGCACGCCGGCGGCGGCCGCCTCTGCCCCGGAGGGCTCCAGCGCCCCGAAAAAGTCCCGGCAGTCCGCCTCGAAGGCGGCAAAGCAGGCGGGATAATGGTCGTAATCAAACTGCCTGAGGTCGTGGCGGGCGGCGAGAATACGCGCGGCAATGTCCATAAAAAAGGCCTCCCGGTATGAAAACTGCTCCGCCCCGGCGGAGGAAAAGCACGGAAATACGGATAATCCAGTATACCGTATCCGGCGGAAAAAAGGAAGAAAGAAAAGCTCCTGTTGTGAGAAAAGTCGGATTGAGCGGGATGCGATTGGTTAATATAACCAAATTTCCCGGCGGAATTTCGGCAGGCGGCAAAGGGCTCAGAATTGAAAAGCTACAAAAAATTTGATATCATAAAACAAGATTCAGGGTCGAGTCCCTGGAAAAATGAAATGGAGGAATCTGTTATGAAGAAAGCACTTGCACTGCTCCTGGCGCTGGTGATGGTCTTCGCACTGACCGCCACCGCTTCCGCAGAGCCCGCACCCGACACCAAGGTAGCCGTATTCTGGTATGCCTTCAGCGACGCCTATCTGTCCACCGTCCGCGCCGAGCTGGACGCCGACTTTGAGGCTGCCGGCATCGAGTTCCAGAATTTCGACGCCAACAACAATCAGGGCACTCAGCTTGAGCAGGTCCAGACCGCCGTCACCAACGGCTTCAACGTCCTGGTGGTGAACCTGGTGACCTCCGGCTCCGCCGACGCTGCCCAGCAGATCATCGACGCGGCCAACGGCCTGCCCGTGATCTTCTTCAACCGCGCCGTTGAGGGCGACGGGGAAGAGCACACCGTTCTGGACGCCAACGAGAACATTGCCTTCATCGGCACCGACGCTCCCGAAGCCGGCCACATGCAGGGCAAGATGATCGGCGAGTTCCTGGTGGAGAACTATGACGCAGTCGACCTGAACGGCGACGGCCAGATCTCCTATGCCATGTTCATGGGCGACGCTGCCAACGTGGAGGCCATTTACCGCACCCAGTACGGCGTGGAAGACGCCAACGCAATCCTGGCCGAGGCCGGCAAGCCCGAGCTTGTCTACTTCGACGCCAACAACTCCGACAAGTATCAGCTGGATCCCAACGGCGCCTGGTCCTCTGCCGCCGCGTTTGACTTCATGAGCGTCAACCTGGCCGGCTTCAGCGAAGCCAACGGCAACATGATCGAGCTGGTCATCGCCAACAACGACGATATGGCCATCGGCTCCATCTCCGCCCTGCAGAGCGCCGGCTATAACCTGGGCGACGGCGAGTGCACCAAGATCCCCGTCTTCGGTGTGGATGCCACGCAGGTTGCCAAGGACGCCATCGCGGACGACACCATGACCGGTACCGTCAAGCAGGATAACGTGGGTATGGCCAGCGCCATCTGCGGCGTCGTGTACGCTGTCGCCGAAGGCACCGCCATTGCCGACGCTGTCGCCGCTACCGCCGAGACCGACGAGATCTTCTCTCTGGCCGAGGGCTTTGCCAACAAGCTCTTCGTGGCCTACGCCCCCTACACCGGCGAAGCCGCATAATCTGTTTCGCAGACCAATTCCGGGGCAGCTGTCAAAGGCAGCTGCCCCTTGCTTGAAGCGCTTTATACAAAACTCTGATGAGAACACGGCGTTTGTCCGCGTTCTCTCAGGGCTTTGTATTACTTTGATTTGGGAGGTAACAATATGGCAGAGGACATCCTCCTGAGGATGACGGACATCACCAAAACCTTTCCCGGCGTAAAGGCGCTGGACCATGTCTCCCTGGAGCTGGAAAAGGGAACCGTGCACGCCCTGATGGGGGAAAACGGCGCGGGCAAGTCCACGCTGATGAAATGCCTCTTCGGCATTTACGGCAAGGACAGCGGACATATCTATCTGGAGGGCCGGGAGGTCAACTTCAAAAGCTCCAAGGAGGCGCTGCAAAACGGCGTTGCCATGGTGCACCAGGAGCTGAACCAGGCACTCAAGCGTTCTGTTATGGATAATATCTGGCTTGGCCGCTATCCCACGGTGGGCGGCATTATGGTGGATGAGAAGAAGATGTACAGAGACACCAAGGCCGTCTTCGACGAGCTGGGCGTCAATGTGGATCCCAAGCGCATCATGAGCACCATGCCCGTCTCCCAGCGGCAGATGGTGGAAATCGCCAAGGCAGTTTCGTATAATTCCAAGGTCATCGTCTTCGACGAGCCCACCTCCTCCCTGACCGAGGAGGAAGTGGAGCACCTGTTCCGCATCATCAATATGCTCCGGGACAGGGGCGTCGGCATCATCTACATCTCCCACAAGATGGCGGAGATCAAGCGCATTTCCGATACCATCACCGTCATGCGGGACGGAACCCACGTGGTCACTAAGCCCGCCAAGGACCTGGAGATGGCGGATATCATCCGCTACATGGTGGGCCGCGAGCTGACCAATCAGTTCCCGCCCAAAACCAACAAGCCGGGGAAGGTATCCCTGGAGGTGGAGAACCTGACAGCCCAGTACAGCCTCCTCAAGGGCGTGAGCTTTCAGGCCCATGCGGGCGAGGTGCTGGGACTTGCCGGCCTGGACGGCAGCGGCCGCACCGAGACGCTGGAGAACATCTTCGGCAATGCCACCCGCAAGGACGGCGTCATCAAGCTCAACGGCAAGGTCTGCCGGAACCGGAACCCCCGGGAATCCATCAGAAACGGCTTCGCCCTGCTGACGGAGGAGCGCCGCGCCACCGGCATTTTCGCCATCGAGAACATCCGGGAGAACACGGTCATCT
>CAMVIC010000209.1 GCA_947167435.1 uncultured Clostridia bacterium
TCGCTCTCCGCCGCCGGGTACAGCCAGCGCAGGTCTTCCAGACTCTGCCCCTCCAGGCGCACATAGTCCCCTGCAAAGCCGGGATCCAGGCTCTCCGGCGCGATCTCCCCTTCCCCGTCGGCGGTCAGATCCGCCGTCACCCGGCCGTCTCGCAGCTGCAGGATGTGCTCCACGCTCCAGCCGCCGTGATAGCCCGCAAAGCGCAGGGTGCCCGCCTCGGGGCAGGCCAGCACCGCGGAATCGCCCTGGAAGCGGCCGATGCTCAGCAGCCGGGCGCCGCTCTGGGTGCAGGTGTACAGTGTATAGGCACACTCTGCCATGCTGGCCTGGCCGGTGAGCACCAGCTCCTCCGTCCCGTCGCCGTCCAGGTCGCAGAGATAGCCCCGGGCCATCACCGCCTCCGGAGAGTAGCCCACGCCGCCCAGCAGATCGGGCGAGCGCAGCACGTCCAGCCAGCTGCGGGACAAAACCAGCTCGTAATAGGACCGGCGGACGAAGTCCTCCCCGTCTGCCGCGGCCCGGGCCTGCCCGCCCGCATTCAGGCACAGCAGCAGGGCAAGCGCAGCCGCCAGCAGCCGCGCCGCGATTTTTGCGCTCTTTTTCGTCATCTTTACTGCTCCCCTTTCCTGTATTGTCTGCTTCTGCTCCGGCTCCGCCTGCCTCCCCGCTCCTGGGGGATGGAAAAGCGGCCGGCCGTCTCAGTTTGCAATCTTGTGGTGCACTTCCGGGCTGCTCATGTCCAGCGGGCGGAACACGTAGCCGTTGTTGAGTCCCCAGAGAATTACCCGCTCCACGGCGTTTACGCTGAAATCCTTGATGTCGTGCTGAAGCACCACGCTGGTCTGTCGGGCAGTGCAGCCGTCCACGATGTTCTGATACACGGTGTCGGTGCGGGTGGTCTCCCCCGCATCGCCGCTGGTTATGTTCCAGTCAAAATACCGGTAGCCCATATCGGTCATGCTCCGGCTCAGCCGGGTCATAATGCCCCGGTTGAAGCGGCTGACGGTATTGGAGCTGCCGCCGGGGAACCGGAAAATCCGGGTATAGGACCCGGTCTGCCGGTAAATCATCTCCTGGGCCAGATTGAAATCCTCAAAGAACGCCTCTTCGCTGGCGTAAATTGCATAATAATTATGGGAGGCGGTGTGCACGCCGATGCTGTGCCCCTCCCGATAGGCCC
Organism: uncultured Clostridia bacterium; assembly: GCA_947167435.1. The sequence continues at coordinate 1,181 of CAMVIC010000209.1, forward strand.
GGCCCACCATGTCCTCATAGTCCGGCTCCAGGCAGGTGACGAAGAAGGTGGCCTTTACGTTGTATTTGGCCAGCACGTCCAGAAGCCGCCCGGTATAGGGGCCGGGGCCGTCGTCAAAGGTCAGATAGATGGTGCGCTCGTTGGGCGTGACGGTGTCCGGGTTTCGCACCGGGGTCACCTCCACCGTACGGGTGGCGGTAACGCTCTCCCCCTTCTGGTTGGTGATGGAGTAGCTCAGGGTGTAGGTCCCCACCTGATAGGGCACCACCTCCCCCACCACGCGCACATAGCCGGTCAGGTCGTGGCCCAGGGAGTCCCGGGCCTGAAAGCCCGGCTCCGTAAAGCTCAGCCCCGCGCTGACGCTGATATGATCCCCGCCGGTGAGCGTGATCTCCGGCTTTGCCACCGAGTAGTTGAGCAGCCGGGCCACGGAGGACGTGTTCCCCGCGTCATCCATGACGGTATAGATGATCCGGTCGTCCAGAATCTGCCGGGTTACCCGCTCGGTCACATCCCCGTCCCAGTTGTCCTCCGCCCGGTAGCCCTCCTCCTCATAGCCGCTGAACCAGTCGGGAACGTAGCCCTCCACGGCATAGAGCGTGATCTCCGGCGGCGTCCTGTCCGCCACGTGGACCCGGCGCACTGTGCTGTACTCTGTCAGGAAAAGGCGGGCGCTGTAGCGCACCTCATAGTCTCCGGGCCTGCTGCCGTCCACCTGTCCGCTGACGTCAACCGGCAGGCTCCGGCGCCGCTCCCCGAAAAGGCGCCCGGCGGACACGGCGGTGCAGCCAGGCTCCCGATAGCTCTCCCCCAGGGGCAGCTCCATATCCCGGCTGCCCTTCATATAAAAGCGCACATGGCGTGCGTCGAAGGCGATTATCGCCGCGGTGACCGCCGCCAGATAAACGGTCAGCAGCACCAGGGCAAAAATCAGCCTGCGTCTTTTTTTCTGTTTGGTCTTTTCTTCCGTGGTATCCATTTACTGCCTCTGCTTCCGTCTTTCTCCCCGTCTGCCGGCCTGCTGCGCTTGCCCGGGCCCGGGGGTTCCGCCCGCGGCGCCTGCCGCAGGCGGTACAGACGCGCATTATTATACACCATTCCCCGGCCGGGGAAAATGCAAAAAACGGAAATTAGGAAAATTTAAGTGTTGACAATTGCCGCAAAGAAGCCTTGCGGGACGGGGAAAACTATGTTATATTACCTGCTTGGTATCAAATAATCTCTGCGGCAGCCAGCCGCGGGAAAGGAAGTATTATGAAAAACACCGAAAAAACCATGGACAAAATCGTCGCCCTGTGCAAGAACCGCGGCTTCATCTTCGCCGGGTCCGAGATCTACGGGGGCCTTGCCAACACCTGGGACTACGGTCCTCTGGGCGTGGAGCTGAAGAACAACGTCAAGCGCGCCTGGTGGAAGAAGTTCGTGCAGGAGAACCGGTACAACGTGGGACTGGACGCCGCCATTCTGATGAATCCCCAGACCTGGGTGGCCTCCGGCCATCTGGGCGGCTTCTCCGACCCGCTGATGGACTGCCGGGAGTGCCACGAGCGTTTCCGCGCCGACAAGATCATCGAGGACTGGTGCAAGGACGCGGGCTTTGAGCTGCCCCGGCCCATCGACGCCTTCTCCCAGCAGGAGATGAAGGACTTTGTGGAAGAGCACAACATCCCCTGCCCCAGCTGCGGCAAGCACAATTTCACCGATATCCGTCAGTTCAACCTGATGTTCAAGACCTTCCAGGGCGTCACCGAGGACGCCAAGAACACCGTGTACCTGCGGCCCGAGACCGCCCAGGGCATCTTCACCAACTTTGTCAACGTTCAGCGCACCACCCGCCGGAAGCTGCCCTTCGGCATCGGCCAGATCGGCAAGAGCTTCCGCAACGAGATCACCCCGGGCAACTTCATCTTCCGCGTGCGGGAGTTTGAGCAGATGGAGCTGGAGTTCTTCTGCGAGCCCGACACCGACCTGGAGTGGTTTGACTACTGGCGCAGCTTCTGCCACCAGTTCCTGCTTTCCATCGGTTTGAAGGACGAGAACCTGCGTCTGCGGGATCATGACCCGGAGGAGCTGAGCTTCTACTCCAAGGCCACCACAGACTTCGAGTTTCTCTTCCCCTTCGGCTGGGGCGAGCTGTGGGGCATTGCCGACCGCACCAACTATGACCTGAGCCGCCACCAGGAGGTCTCCGGTCAGGACCTGACCTACTACGATCAGGAGAAGAACGAGCACTACATCCCCTACGTGATCGAGCCCTCCCTGGGCGTGGAGCGTACCGTGCTGTCCGTCCTGTGCGACGCCTATGACGAAGAGGTGGTAGGCCAGGACAAGAAGGGCAACGACGACGTGCGCACCGTGCTGCATCTGCATCCGGCCCTGGCGCCCTTCAAGTGCGCCATCCTGCCCCTGAGCCGCAAGGAGGTTCTCACCGGTCCCGCTCTGGAGCTGTACCAGGAGCTGAGCAAGGACTTCATGTGCGACTACGACGAGACCGGCTCCATCGGCAAGCGCTATCGCCGTGAGGACGAGATCGGCACTCCCTTCTGCGTCACCTTTGACTTCAACACCGTAGGCACCGAGACCGACGAGGCCGACGGCTGCGTCACCGTGCGCGAGCGCGACAGCATGCAGCAGGTCCGCATCCCCATTTCCCGGGTGCACGACTACATCGCAGAGCGGATCAAGTTCTGATTTCTGTCCGATCTGAAAAGAAGAGGAAGAGTGAGAAATGAAAGACGGTTTTATCAAGGTCGCGGCAGCCGCACCGGTAATCCGGGTGGCGGACGCGGACTATAACGCCGATCGGGTTATCGCCTGCATGCAGGATGCGGCAGC
>CAMVIC010000210.1 GCA_947167435.1 uncultured Clostridia bacterium
TCTCGCCCTCGATGCCCTCAAAGCACATGTTGACGGTGCCGGGCACATGGTGCTCCAGGCTGCCGTTGATCTTGCTGTGGGGGATCTTGCTCAGCTCCGCGAAAAGCTTGTCCCGCATGGGGATGATTTTGGCGGTGTTCTCCTCCATGTGCTCGCAGGATTCCTTCAGCGCGGCGGCCAGGGCGACGATGCCGGCCACGTTTTCGGTGCCGGCGCGCTTGCCCCGCTCCTGGGCGCCGCCCTCGATGATGTTGGTCAGCACCATGCCCTTGCGGGCGTACAGCACGCCGATGCCCTTGGGCGCGTGGAACTTGTGGCCGGACATGGACAGCATGTCGATGTTCATGGCCTTCACGTCAATGGGCATGTGGCCGGCGGCCTGCACCGCATCCGTGTGGAAGGGGATGCCCCTGCTGCGGCAGAGGGCGCCGATCTCCGCGATGGGCTGCACGGTGCCGATCTCGTTGTTGGCAAACATGACGGTCACCAGGGCGGTGTCCGGCCGGATGGCGGCCTCCACGTCCTCCAAACGGATGACGCCGTCTGCATGGGGGTCCAGCAACGTGACCTCATAGCCCTCCTTCTCCAGCCTTGCCAGGGTGTGCAGCACCGCGTGGTGCTCGAACTTGGTGGAGATCAGGTGCTTTTTGCCCTTGCGGGCGCCGAACTTGGCCGCGGAGACGATGGCCTGGTTGTCGGCCTCGGAGCCGCCGGAGGTGAAATAGATCTCTTTGGGGTCGGCGTTGATGCAGCGCGCCACGGTGGCCCGGGCCTCACTGACCGCCTCGGTGACCTTCTGGGCGAAGGAGTAGAGGCTGGAGGGGTTGCCGTAGTTCTCGGTCAGGTAGGGGAGCATGGCGTCCAGCGCGGTCTTGCTGACGCTGGTGGTGGCTGCGTTGTCAGCGTATACAAACATGGTCAGGGTCCTTTCTGTATGAGATGTTGTCATTAATCCCTATTAATTCAATGGGAATTATAGCACATTGTCAGGTTTTGTCAATGGGCTTCCACTTGTCGCCGCTGAGCAGGTCCTGCAGAGTGACCTTGTCCAGATAGGCATTGGTGATGTCGTCCAGCTCCTTCCACATGGGAAGGGTGAGGCACTCGGCGGCCCGGTCGCACTGGATGCTGCCCGCCCTGATGCAGGAGACCGGCGCCAGATTGTCCTCGATGGAGCGGAGAATCTCGCCCACGGTGTAGTCCGCCGGCGCGCGGTTGAGCCGATAGCCGCCCTCCTTGCCCCGGGAGCTGTCCAGCAGCTCTGCCTTCTTCAGATGTCCCACGATCATCTCCAGGTATTTCATGGAGATAATCTGCCGCTCCGCCACGGTTTTCAGGGAGACAAAGCCGTCCTCCGGGTGCTGGGCCAGATCCATCATCACCCGCAGCGCATAGCGCCCCTTGCTGGTCACGTTCACGCAATCACCTCGCATGCAATCGTTTTTCAGTATTCTACTATAAGATTACTGGGAATTAAATAGACAGCGGGGGATAATCCGTATAGTGTGCAGAAAATGCACAGCAAAATCCCCGGGAGGGGCTTGCTTTATCCCGTTAATGTGTTATCATACTACCGCAATAACAAATGCTTGATCGGGAGGAACCTGAAATGAAAAAAATGCTTGCACTGCTTTTTGCCATGCTGCTGGCCTTCTCCGTCTGCGTACCCGCCGCCTTCGCGGCCGACGCGGACAGCGACCTTGCCTATGTGCAGGAGAAGGGGACCCTGGTTGTGGGCATCACGGACTTCGAGCCCATGGACTATCAGAATGAAAAGGGCGAATGGATCGGCTTCGACGCCGACCTTGCCCGCGTCTTTGCCGAAGAGCTGGGCGTCGAGGTGGAGTTTGCCGAGATCGACTGGGACAACAAGATCCTGGAGCTCAACGGCAAGAGCATCGACTGCGTCTGGAACGGCATGACCCTGACCGACGAGGTCATGAGCGCCACCTCCTGCTCCAACGCCTACATGCGCAACGCCCAGGTCATCGTGGTCCGCTCTGCGGACGCGGAGAAGTATGCGGACGTGGAGAGCATGGCGGAGCTGAGCTTCGCGGTGGAAGCCGGCAGCGCCGGTGAGGCCGCCGTCGCTGAGCTGGGCTACACGGCCAATCCCGTCTCCACCCAGGCCAACGCCCTGCTGGAGGTGAAGGCCGGTACCTCCGACGCCTGCGTCATCGACCTGCTGATGGCCGTGGCCATGACCGGCGAGGGCACCAGCTACAGCGACCTGTGCTACACCTTCTCCCTGAACGAGGAGCAGTACGGCGTGGCCTTCCGCCAGGATTCCGACCTGGTCGAGACCTTCAACGCCTTCCTGCTGGCCCAGTTTGAGGCGGGCGCTCTGGACGAGCTGGCCGAGACCTACGGCCTGGCCGGCAGCGTGGTGGAGCAGGAAGCCCCGGAGACCGAGGCAGCCTGAGTCCGCGCCACAGACGGCATAACTCCTCAGTGTGCCGGCACTTTGCCGGCACACTGAGGCTTTTGCCTGTTTATACGATTCTTCCCGGAAGATATTACACACACAGGAGGCGGCACCGTGTTTCAACAGCAGTTTCCGCTGGTCTTTCAGTCGCTGAACGTCGGCTTTCTGCAGACGCTGCGGCTCTTTCTCGTAACGCTGGTCGGGGCAATCCCCCTGGGCCTGGTCATTTCCTTCGGCTCCATGTCCCGCTTTCGGCCCCTCTCCCTGCTTACGCGCACCTTCGTCTGGATCATCCGGGGCAGCCCCCTGATGCTCCAGCTGATCATCATCTATTACGGGCCGGGTCTCATGGGCAACAACTGGTGGGGCGGCGGCGAATCCGGACGCTTTCTGGCGGCCGCCATCGCCTTCATCATCAACTATGCCTGCTATTTCTCCGAAATCTACCGCGGCGGCATCCAGGGCGTGCCCGTGGGGCAGCGGGAGGCCGGGCAGGTGCTGGGCATGACCGGCACCCAGATCTTTTTCCGCGTCACGCTTCTGCAGATGATCAAGCGCATCGTGCCGCCCATGTCCAACGAGATCATCACCCTGGTCAAGGATACCTCCCTGTCCCGCATCATCGCCCTGCAGGAGATTATCTGGGCCGGGCAGTCCTTCCTCAAGGGCTCCAAGGGCATATCCGGCGTCATCTGGCCGCTGTTTTTCACCGGCGTCTACTATCTGGCCTTCTCCGGCATCCTGACCCTTCTGCTGGGCCGGCTGGAGAAGAAGCTGGACTATTTCCGCTGAGGGGGTGCAGGCATGGCATTGCTTGAGGTATATGATCTGAGAAAGCGCTTTGACCGGTCGGAGGTGCTCCGGGGCGTGGACTTCAGCCTGGACCAGGGGCAGACGATGTCGGTTATCGGCTCCTCCGGCGGCGGCAAGACTACGCTGCTGCGCTGCCTGAACTTCCTGGAGATTCCCAGCGGCGGGCGCATCGTCCTGAACGGGCAGACGCTCTTTGACGCCGCCGACGAGCGGACTCTCAGCGAGCGGGAAATCCGCCGCAACCGGCTGCATTTCGGTCTGGTCTTCCAGAGCTTCAATCTCTTCCCCCAGTATACGGCCCTGGGCAACGTCTCTCTGGCGCTGCGGCTGCAGGCCAAGGAAGCGCCGGATTACAAGGCGCGGCGGAAGGAGATTCTCTCCGATATCGACCGGCGGTGTACGGAGCTTCTGGAGCGGGTCGGCCTGGGGGACAAGCTGGGCCACTATCCCCACCAGCTCTCCGGCGGCCAGCAGCAGCGTGTGGCCATCGCCCGGGCCTTGGCGCTGCGGCCGGAGGTGCTCTTCTTTGACGAGCCCACCTCCGCCCTGGACCCGGAGCTGACCGGCGAGGTGCTGAACGTGATCCGGCAGCTGGCGCGGGAGAAGATGACCATGGTGATCGTCACCCACGAGATGGGCTTTGCCCAGGCGGTCAGCGACAAGGTGCTGTTCATGGACGGCGGCATCATCGCCGAGCAGGGAACCCCCGACCAGGTCTTCCTGCACCCCAGCTCCGAACGGACCAAACAGTTCCTCCGGGGCT
>CAMVIC010000211.1 GCA_947167435.1 uncultured Clostridia bacterium
TTCTGCGGCCGGTGCCGTACATATAGGGCTTCTTGGTCTTGTAGGTTGCCATATTTCTTTACCTCCTCTTAGCGATCCCAAACTTCGGGCTTCTGGGCAGCGTGGGTGTGCTCGGCGCCGGCAAAGACTCTCAGGCGCTTGAGCTGCCACTGGGCGATGGTGTTCTTCTGCAGCATGCCGCGGACAGCCAGGCGCATGGCCAGCTCGGGCTTTCTCTGCATCAGGGTCTTGTACTGGGTCTCCTTCAGGCCGCCGGGGTAACCGGAGTGGGTGCGGTAGTACTTCTGCTCCAGCTTCTTGCCGGTGAGGACGGCGTCCTTGGCGTTGATGATGATGACATAGTCGCCGCAGTCAACGTGCGGGGTGTAGTCGGTTTTCAGCTTGCCGCGGAGCAGGTCGGCGGCGAGAGCAGCGGTCTTGCCCATGGGCTTGCCGGCTGCGTCAAGGACGTACCACTTGCGGGTAACGGACTCCTTGGTGAGCATGGTCGTAGACATATTCGGTGCCTCCATATAGAATCAAAAAATTTTGACAATTCATGCAGGTTTGATTACAATAGTTCTCAAACGCGCTCCCTTTTTATACCACAGGGAGAAGAAGCTGTCAACAGGAATTTTAATTCTGATTTTCAATTCTCGCGAAAGCTCTTGAAATCTCCTGAATTCTCAGTAATTCTGAAAACGATTTTTTAAATTTGCGGAGAACATTTTATGGACAAGGCAAAGGCACTGAACGAATTTACCGGCACCGTGCGCCGGGCGGTGGACGATTATCACATGATCGAGGAAAATGACCGGGTAGCCGTTGGCGTTTCCGGCGGGAAGGACAGCCTGCTGCTCCTGCTGGCCCTGCACCATCTGAAAAGCTTTTATCCCAAGCCCTTCCACCTGGAGGCCATCACCATCGAGCTGGGCTTTGAGGGGATGGACTTCACGCCGGTGGCGGAGCTGTGCCGGGAGCTGGACATCCCCTACACCTGCCTGAAAACGGATATCAAGGAGGTGGTCTTTGACGTCCGGAAGGAGTCCAACCCCTGCTCTCTCTGCGCCAAGATGCGCCGGGGTGCGCTGAACAACGCCATCCGGGAGCGGGAAATCCGCAAGCTGGCATTGGGCCACCATTTTGACGACGCGGTGGAGACCTTCATGATGTCCCTGTTGTTTGAAGGTCGGCTCAGCTGCTTCCGCCCGGTCACCTATATGGACCGCTCCGGCGTGACCCAGATCCGCCCGCTGGTGTATGCGGGAGAGCAGAAGATCGCAAATCTGGCCGCCGCGCTGGAGCTGCCGGTGGTGGAAAACCCCTGCCCCCAGGACAAGAGCAGCAAGCGCTACGAGATCAAAAAGCTGCTGAGCGCCATGGGGCAGGAGTACCCGGACATGAAGTCCAAGATTTTCGGCGCCATGCAGCGCCTGCCCCTGGACGGCTGGGAGCCCGCCCCCAACTGGCGGTTGGGCATCGGAGACGACGGGCAAAGTTGACGATGACGGCGGATTGTGCTAAACTGCCGTCAGAGGCAGGATACTGCCCGCGGAATGATTATAATGAAAAGGAGAAGGATCATGGATTTCAGAAGCCTGACCGTTAAGGATTGCTTTGCCAACGACAAGTGCGTGGCCATCATCAAGCAGTACGCCCCCCAGATCATGAAATACCCCATCAAGCTGTTCAACAAGAAATCCTGTGGCGAGATCTTCGACCTGGTCGTCAGCAAGAAGATCGTCCCCGAGGACGTGGCCAAGACCATCGAGGCCAAAATCAACGAGATCCTGTAATCACAGAGAACGCCAAAGCGCCGCCCATTCGGGCGGCGCTTTCTGTTTATCGTTTTCCCTTTACTTCCGGTGCTTGAGTCTGAGAAACAGCTCCGGCGCAAGCTCGCCGGCGAAGATCATGGACCGGGCGGCGGCCAGGGTCAGGCGCACCGAGCGGCTGTGCAGCACATGGCACAGGGCCCGGGCCGGGGCGCCGCCGGAGACGTGATGGCTGCGGCTCTGGACCCGGCTGTTGTCCAGGATCTTGCGGGCGGTGTCCGCGCGGCCCACGCCGCTGAGGGGACAGGAGGGGGCGAAGAGATTGGTCAGGCAGGAGAACACGCTCTTGACGAACATATAGCGGAAGTCCGAATCGTCCTCCACCTGGTATTTCCAGCACAGCTCCTCCACCCGCCGGTCGATCTCCAGACAGACTGCGAACTTCCGGTCGTAATAGCGGGTGATCAGGCTCTCGCCCTCATGCATCAGATAGTGATACTTGCACTCCGGCAGGATGCAAAGACGGGTGACGTGCTCCAGCACGTCGAAATTGAAGAGCCGGTCCTCGCCCCAGCGGTAGTCGGGGAAGCGGATTTCGTGCTCGCGCACCAGGGCGGCGCTGTACAGCTTGCCCCAGACCTGGTTGAGCAGATTTGCCTTGTACAGCCGCCCGAAGCACTTGCCCAGCTCTTCCGCCGGGATGCTCTGCTCCGGCTCCTGATAGCGTCTCACGCTACCGTCCACGCCTACGATGGCATAGCCGAAAATCACCAGCTCCGCGCCGGTTTCGGCACCGCGGATGGCATACTCCGCCGCGTCAGGCAAAAGCAGGTCGTCCGCGTCGATGAACATCAGATACTCCGTCTCCGGCGAAAGCCGCTCCAACGCCCGGTTGCGGGCAAGCGCGGGACCGCCGTTGGGCACGCTGAGAACCTGCAGACGCTCGTCGCTCTCCTGCAGCTTCTGCAGCAGGGCCAGGGTGCCGTCGGTGGAGCCGTCGTCCACCACCAGCAGGGTCAGATCGGAAAAGCTCTGGTCCAGAACGCTGCGCACCGCGGCCTCCACGGTGTCCTGTGCGTTGTAGGCCGGCATAATGACGGCCAGACGGGGCGTTTTCTTCTCGCTCATGGGGGTCTCCTTCCCGCCCTGGCAGCTCAGAGCTCGCCGCCGAGGCTGTGATAAAACTCCAGAAAATAATCGTGCATCGGCATCAGCCGGGCATAGGTCGCTGCCAGCGTGTCCGGCAGCGCGGGCGAGAAGAGCTCTCCCCCGAAGTCTTTGGCACACTCCACCGCCAGATACTTCCGGCTGTACCAGCTGCGGATGGGCTCGCCGTAATCGCCCTTGGGCTTTTTGTACTCCTGGCCCAGCACGTGCAGCTCCTTCCGGGCGGCAATGTCCGCCGCCAGGCGCTCAAAACGGGCGGGGTTTGCGTCGATCATCCGGCGAAACTGCTCCATTCCGGCAGGGCTCACGTTCCAGAAGCCCAGGCCGTAGCTGTATTCCGCAGGATTGATTTCAAACCAGAAGGAGGGTCCCCGGCGGAAGGTGGCGCCGTTTTCCACGGTGAACCACAGGTGGTCCTTGTATGGGCCCCGGCCGTAGAGTCGGCGGGCGTCCCGGTAAATACGGGAGACGTGACTCTGAAAATCCTTCTGCGGCCAGCGAAGCCGCATTTTCTCCGTGGTCTCCGCTGCCAGCGCCTTGAAGGGCTCGTTCAGGCAGCGCTCGAACTGCTCCTTGTGCTCCAGAAACCAGGGGCGCTCGTTGTGAAAACGCAGCTCCCACAGAAAGTCGCCGGTCTCCCGGGAAAAGCCTTCAAACATGCGGGTACCTCTCTTTACGATCTGGCTCTATTATAAGCGGATTTGCCGGTTTTCGCAAGGGGAGCGGCGCAGCCGTTTTCCTCCCGGCGGGAGCCGGGTGTGGCCGACCCAAGTATATCACCAAGATATGATAAATATACAATTATATGTATTTCCTATTTGGAAAAAACTGTGTTATGATAAACGCGTCCTGAGGAAGGGCACAAACAAATAAATAAAGAAAGAAGGCATTTCCATGAAAAAGATGCACATGTCCGAACTGTTGAAGGCCTTTTATGCAAGCTTTGCTCACCGGGAGAGTCTGTGATCGGCTGAAGGCAGTCGCAGAAACCATATAATTTTATAGGAAGGGCCGCCCGTTTTGTGAACAGCCCCAGTAAAAACGGACAATAGCAAAAAGAGACCTCCTATTGTAG
>CAMVIC010000212.1 GCA_947167435.1 uncultured Clostridia bacterium
CCAGAGTATTTCCCCCGGGCAGGATTGGCTCCGCAGCCTCTTTTCGCGGTCTCTGAAATGTGATATACTTGCTGACAGCATATTACTCCGGCAAATAAACGATTCCAAATGATGAGACTTGTACAGCCGGAGTAATAAAAATATCAAAAGCCGTTTTGCTCGCCCCTGACGGGGCAACCGCAAAACATGGCAACATTCATCTGGCAATATTTTATTGCCAGATGAATAAAAGAACGGGAGGGTTCAACATGGCAAAAAGCGATAACAGATTCCAGCTTGTCCTCAGGGAGGGCGGGCAGCTTTCGGAGGAGGGCGTGCGCCAGATTCTGGTGGACACGCAGACCGGCGTCAACTACCTGGTGTGGAAATCCGGCTATGCCGGCGGCATCACGCCGCTGCTGGATTCCGACGGGAACGTGGTCGTCACCGGCAAATAAGCCCCCTGTCTCTGCGGCATTAATTTGCTTTGCCCCTGCCCCGCGGCAAGGGCAAAGCGGCGTTTTCCGCGATTTCTGTTGCTCAATTCAATCGCATGTGATAGACTGTTCCATGGCAGGAAAAAACTGCCAGAGGAACAGTCTGTTTGATTTTCCCGCCGGGGAGAATCGGCCAAATTCTGAGAGGGGCGCTGAATCATGACCACCACATTGACAAAGCAGCAGATGGAGGAATGCCTGAAGGCTCAGCAGGGCGAGCGGGACGCGGCCCTTGCCAGCTCCTATATGGAGCTCATGGCCGAGAGTCTGGGCCTGGGGGTCCTGTACAGCGGCTTTTCCCGGGTGTGCTCCGTGGTCAGCGGAAAGCTGCGCCGCCTGCTTAAGCTGCCAAAGGGGCACAAGGTGGTGACCTGCATGGTCATCGGCTATCCCGCCGTGCGCTATCAGCGAATCGTCCCCCGGAAGGCTCTGCAGGCCAAAACCCTTTAATGCGCCCCGCTCTTGCCTCAGGCCGCTTTCAATGCTATAATCTTCTGCGAAGACAATATCTGGAGGGATGAGGCATGAAAAAACGGATAAGAATCTGCGCCGCCGTCGTGGCGCTGCTTCTGGTCGCGGCGGGCCTTGCCGGCTGCGCCAGCGTGAAAAGCGGCATCCACGATCTTCACGGCAGCATCATCGGCAACGAATACTACATCGACATCTTCGACAACACCGGCATCCGGACCCTGCGCTCCCACGGCAAGCGCATCGATATCGACAACAACATCGTGGAGGAACAGACCTATTCCTCCTCCACCGACGAATGGTACACCACCAAGGCTCTCAGCTCCGTCATCACCATCAAGATTGACGGCAACCAGCTGGTCTCCTGCGGCGACACCTGCGTCTTTTACGACACGCGCCTTACCCCGGAGTATGAGTTCTACCTGGACGACATTGAAAGCAGCTCCTCCGGCATTATGGATTCCGCGCTGGTCAGCGGCCTGGTCAACAGCGTGAAGAACAAGTTCGGAAAGCCCATGGTGGTGGTCATCAAGTCCCAGATGGGCGCCCCCATCTACGCCTTCTCCGGCAACAAGGTCTACTGGGAGATCCAGGACGACCTGCCCCGCTTCACCAAGCTCATGATCGACGGAAAGGCGCTGTATATCCATCGGGCAAACTTCCAGATCATCGACAAGGAGCTTCTGGACTGATTGCCATTTCTCAGTGACCGGCAAACGAAGAAGAACCCGCCTCAGGATACCTTGAGGCGGGTCCTTTTTCATGTTCAAAATGGGGTTTGGCCTTAGAACGGCAGCTGGATATCGAACAGGCTCATCACGATCTGCGAGAGATAGACGGCAAAGAGCAGCATCACGCCGGGATTCAGGTATACCGTCTTCAGAACCTCGCTCTTCGCGATGGCCTCGGGCATGGCGTTGTCCAAAACGAAGTACTTTTTCTTCAGGCTGATGACCAGCAGCACAAGGCCGGTGACAATGAGTCCGATCACCACAACGGTGAACACGATGGCAGTCAATGCCGCGCTTTCCGCGCCGCCCTGCATCGCCGGTCCCAGCAGCATCACCAGAGAGCCCATGGAGTTGAGCAGCATATGCATGACGATGGTGTAGATCACCTTGCCGGTTTTGCAGTAGACGTAGCCCAGGAACAGGCCCACGCCGGTGGCGTACACAAACTGGGTCAGGTTGCCGTGGAACAGGCCGAAGCACAGGGCGCTGAAGAGGATGACGGTGCCCTCACCGTAGTTGTGCAGCCGGTCGATCATCAGCTTGCGGAAGATCAGCTCCTCCAGCACCGGCGCCGCCAGAGTGGGGATCAGGATGCCGGAAATCAGCTTGGTGTTGACAATCTGGTTGATCATCTCCAGCTGCTGGGAGCCTCCCTCGGGCGCCATGCCGCTGACGCTGCCGCCCAGCAGATTCAGGATCGTGGCGACCGCGTACATCATCACGTAGATCTTCAGCAGGGACCCCACGCTCATGGGCTGTTTCTGCCACTGGGCCTTGGGAAGATTCCGGACGACCAGCCAGTATGCCAGCAGGAAGCCCAGATTCGGAACATAGATCAGCGCCAGAATCACCGAAGGACTTACGTTCTGGATCAGCTGCTCCAGCGCTCCCGGTTTTGCCAGCGGCGTCATCGCCAGGGAAACCAGCATAATTGCCGCCATACCGGCGAGCTGGCCGAAGCCGAAGCGTGAGAAAGCGTTTTTGGCATTTTTCATGGTTTTTGCCTCCCTTTGTTTTTCATGGCCCCAGTGTAACACAGGGATTGTCACCAAAGCGACACAGGGAATCCGGGGCGCCGGTGCCTCAGGCCCTTCCCCCCCGGTCCCCGGGCTTGACATTTTCCTTGTAATCTGATAGGCTTCAAAAGCCTCGGAGGGCAAATCATTCGTTGGAAATGAGAAGCCGGATAAGAGAACGGGCTGAGACGTCCGCTTCCTTATCCGGCTTTTTTGGGAGATATTTATGGACCAAATCCGGGATTTTACCAAGGGCCCCATTCTGGGCCCGCTGCTGGCCTTCTCCATGCCGATTCTGCTGGCCCTGTTTCTGCAGGCGCTCTACGGCGCCGTGGACCTGCTGGTGGTGGGCAAATACGCCCTGCCTCAGGACGTGTCCGCCGTTGCTGTCGGCTCCCAGATCATGCAGACCGTCACCGGCCTTGTCAGCTCCTTCGCCATGGGCACCACGATTCTGCTGGGTCAGAAGATCGGCGCGGGCCGGCATGAGGAGGGCGGCCGGATCATCGGCACCTCCGCGGCGGTCTTTTTCCTGGTGGGCGCGGCGCTGACGGCGCTGATTCCCCTTCTATCCACGGCCCTGGCAAGAGCCATGAACGCCCCGGCGGAGGCCTTTGACCGCACGCGGCAGTATATCGCCGTGTGCGGCTTCGGCTCGGTGATGATCGTAGCCTACAACGTGCTGGGCAGCGTCATGCGCGGCCTGGGCGATTCCCGGACGCCGCTGATGACGGTGGCCATCGCCAGCGTCTGCAACATCGCGGGCGACCTGCTGCTGGTGGCCGTGCTGCACATGGGCGCTGCGGGCGCCGCCGTGGCCACGGTCCTCTCCCAGACCCTCAGCGTGCTGATCTCCCTGGCGGTTCTCTCCCGCCGCTCCCTACCCTTTTCCCTCACGAAGCGGGAATTGCGCATCGACCGGCGCATCGTGCGGCGGATTATCCGCTTCGGCGCGCCCATCGCCCTGCAGGACCTGCTGGTGGGCCTCTCCTTCCTGGTGATTCTGTCCATCGTCAACCGCCTGGGCCTGATTGCCTCGGCGGGCGTGGGCGTGGCGGAAAAGGTCTGCGCCTTCATCATGCTGATTCCCTCCGCCTTCATGCAGGCCATGAGCGCTTACGTGGCCCAGAACCACGGGGCGGGAAAACAGGCCCGGGCGGAAAAGGGCCTGCGGATTGCGGTGCTGGTGTCCGCCGCCTTCGGCGCCGTGATGTTCTGGGCCGCCTTCTTCCACGGGGATCTGCTCTGTTCTCTTTTCGCCCGGGACGATGCGGTGATTGCCGCGGGCTTTGAATATCTGCG
>CAMVIC010000213.1 GCA_947167435.1 uncultured Clostridia bacterium
GGAAAGCCTGCGCCGGTGCCCACGTCAATCAGCGTTTTGCCCGCCGGCTCAAGCAGATTCAGGATTGCGGCGCAGTCCAGGAAATGGAGCCGGGCACAGTCCGCTTCCCCGGAGATGGCCGTCAGGTTCATGACCTTGTTGGTCTCCTCCAGAGCTTCGTAATAGAGCCGGTAGCGGCGCAGCGCCTCCCCGTCCAGAGGAAGGGACAGCTGCGCAAAGCCGGCGGTCAGCAGTTCTTCCAGCATAGCTTGCCTCAAAAAGTTCAATGATAAAAGGCGTGGTTGCCGATGACAATCGCCTCGGTGAGATTTTCCTCAAACCAGCGGCTGCTGGCTTTGTCGGGATTGAGAAAATACATGCAGTCGCCCACGGTGTTGTAGCCCTCCAGACAGAGCCGGGCGGCCAGAACCGACTGCTCGTCCGGGTCCATGGTGACACCGCCGGTGGCGGCCGGGTCAAACTGCACGCCGCCCTCCCGGTCGATGACCACCGCCATCACCGTGTCGGGGTAGCGGGGGTCCGCCACTCGGTTGAGCACCACGTTGCCCACGCCGATCTGCCCTGCCAGCGGCTGCTGATAGGATTCGGACACGATGATGTGCTCCAGCCAGTAGATGTCCTCGGCGCGAAAATGCCGCTCGTACCAGCCTTCGCCGGCATCCATCAGCTGAAAGCGGGAGGGCGAGAGCTCCGCCCTGCTTAGATCTTCGGACAGGCTGATCTCCAGGCCGAAGAGACGCTCCACCGCGTCAGAGGGCAGATAGAGCTTTCCGTCGCGGCAGAGCCAGCCGTGGGGCAGATAAAGATAGCGGGAACCGGCGCGGGCAACCTGGCTGCCCCGTTCCCCGCTGACGGTGAGGCCGGGCAGGGTGAGCGTGAAGGCCGCTTCGTCCGCCTCCTGGGACCACTCCAGGTCCAGAAAGGCGCACAGGGCCTCCACCGACAGAAAAACGCAGTTGTCACTGATATAGCCCCGGTCGCTGAGCAGCCCGTCAAAGAAAACCCGGCAGACAGGCCGGGGGGCGGCCTCAGCCGCAGCGGCCCCGCAGCCGCCGGGCACCGACAGGCACAGCAGCACCGCCAGTACGGTGCTCAGCAGGCGCTTCATTCGCCGGCGCGGATTGCCTTGAGAGCTTGCGCAAGCTGGTCGGGGCAGGAGGTGTCCTTCCGGCCGCAGCGGATGCCCTCCATCCGCGCGATGGCGTCGTCAATCTCCATGCCGGCCACCAGCCGGGCAATGCCCTGCAGATTGCCGTCACAGCCGCCCATCACGCGCAGGCCCGTGATTTTGTTCCCCTCGGTCTCGATCTCCATCAGTTGGGAGCAGACGCCGCGGGGTCTGTAGGTATAGGTCATTTTCATGGCTCCTTTCCGGGAAATACGACAGGCGGACAGCGCTGTCATACGCAAAAACTATATCACGCCCGCCGCACTTTTGCAAGGGAAGCGCTTTCGGCGAGATTCCTGCTTTTCAGCGCCGCGCCGCTGTGTTACAATGCGGGAGAGAGAAAGAGAACGGGGGATACAACTTGAAAAGAGGAAAAACCACAGCGGCCCTGCTGCTGGTGCTTGCCCTGCTGCTCTGCTGCGGGGGGCTGACCGCCGCGGCGGAGGAGCGGGAGATGGTCTCCTTCGGGGAGATGCAGTACGTCAGGCCGGACCTGGAGGCCATGCAGGAGAACGTAAACGCGGTGAGGAGAGCCCTGGAAAAGGGCCTGAGCTACCCGAGGGTGGAAAAGCTTCTGGATGAGTTCTTCGCAAGGTATTACAGCTTCCGCACCATGTACGTGCTGGCCGAGATCCGCTCGGAGCAGGACCTGAGCGACGCCTGGTACGAGGAGGAGTACGCCTGGTGCATGGAGAGCTATGCGCCGGTGAGCAGAATGCTGGAGAAAGTGTACTATCTCTGCGGCGAATCCGCCCTGGCCGGAGAGCTGGAGCAAAAGTACTTCTGGGAGGGCTTCGCGCAGGAATATGCCGACAGTGAAGACGCTCTGTACGACGATGAGCTGGTAACCCTCATGCAGCAGGAGAGCGCGCTGATCAGCGAGTATTACGCGCTGCTCGCCAGTCCGACAATCCACATTTCCGGGGAAGAGGTGGACTATTACAGCTTCCTGGAGCACGCCAGCGGCAGCACCTATGAGCAGGGAATGCTGCAGTTTTACCGGGAGTATAATGCGGAATTCGCCCGGATTTTCATTGAGCTGGTAAAGGTCCGCACCGCCATGGCGGAAAAGCTGGGCTATGACGATTACGAGCAGATGCAGTATGACTACTACTGGGAGCGGGACTACAGCCCGGCGCAGGCGGAGGCCTATGTGGACGACATCCGCACCTGCATCGTGCCCCTGTATGAGCGGGCGGCGGCCCGGGGCTATGCAGGCAGATGGGGGGACGACGCCCTGTCGGAGCGGGAGCTGTTTCGCGCCGTCCGCGCCGGCGCCGCGGGAATGGGCGGCACGGTGGAGGAGGCCTTCCGGTTCATGGCGGACTACGGGCTGTATGATATCGGCTGGCGGGAGACCAAGAGCAGCAACTCCTTCCAGACCTATCTGGACGACTATGAGGCGCCCTTCCTGTTCGTGAGCCCGGCCGGGGTTTCCTCGGACCTGCTGACCTTTGCCCACGAGTTCGGCCATTTTACGGACGCCTATTATAACTACAACGCAGACGAGAGCATCGACGTGTCCGAGACCTTTTCCCAGGCCATGGAATACCTGATGCTGTTTTATATGGACGACGTGCTGGACGAGGGGCAGCTGGAGGACCTGTACCGCTTCAAGCTGATGGACACGCTGGAGACCTACGTGCAGCAGGCCTCCTTCGTGGAGTTTGAGCATCGGGTGTATTCTGTGGACCCGGACGAGCTGGACGCGGACTTCCTCAACGAGCTGTCCCTGGAAACCGCCATCGAGTTCGGCTATTACGACGGCTACAGCCGGGACTATTACGCCCTCAGCTGGGTGGATATCAGCCACTTCTTCGAGGCGCCCTTCTACGTGATCACATACCCCGTGTCAAACGAGGTGGCGCTGCAGATTTTCTCGCTGGAGCGGCAGCAGCCGGGCGCGGGTCTGGAAAAATATCTGGAGATTCTGCCCCGGGAGCATTACGGCCTGATGGACATGGTCACGGCGGGCGGGTTGGAAAGCCCCTTCACCCCGGGACGCCTGGCCCGGGTGGCGGAGGAGCTGCGCCAGCTGATGGACGGGCGGCGCCTGGCGGCCTGACAGCGTCTTGTTTATTCCCAACGGAAATGATATAATGCGGCGAAACAACAGGGGAGGGAACTGTATTGAACATTCATGAAGAGCTGGAACTCCAGGGCTGCCCGTACTGCGGCGGCGCCGGACTTCTGGAGGAAGAGAACGGCTGGTGCTGGTATGTGATGTGCATGGACTGCGGCGCACAGACGGCGGCCCTGGAATTCAAAAAGCCGGAGGAGCGCCGGGGTGCTGCGGAAAAAGCGGCCTATCTCTGGAACATCGGCAAAGTGGTGCGCGGAGATATCGGCGAATAGAGCCTGCAGTCAGCGCCGGGCTGCTCTGCACAAATATGGGAGCTGTATATGGAATCCGATCAGAATTGGAAACCGGCAGAGGCCGAAAGCGATCCTGACGGCAGCATCTGCATCGTCTATCGCAATGAATCGGGCGAGGAATACGTCCATACCGCCTATTACTGGCGCGGTGTTGACCCCAGGGAATTATGCTGGCCCGGCTGCAGCGGCGACTGGCCCGGCTGCAGGGCAGAGTGCCCCATGTTCAACACGCGCCTGGAAAACCAGTGGGACCAAATCTGAGCGCAGGCTGTACCGATGACCCGACGCGTCAGAAAAAAACGGAATCGCTATAAGAAACACCTGGGCAGCGCGGCCTTTTGAACCGCCCCAGGTGTTTCTTATCAAGATGAAAGGAATAATCGCAAAACTTTTGCGACCCGAGCGACTGAATTTGAATTCCCGTTACAGCTATAG
>CAMVIC010000214.1 GCA_947167435.1 uncultured Clostridia bacterium
AGGAAGCGGTCCAGGTACTGGTTCAGCTCCTCCAGCAGCTCCGACCAGCGGCGGCGGCCGTCGCTGAGGCCGGTCATCAGGCCGTCGTAGCCGCTGCGCATCTCCTCCAGAAGCTGCTGCTGGGCGCTGCGGCCCCGGTTGAGCACGTTCATCACCGTGGCCATGCCGTGGAAAAAGTCGTCGGTCAGGGTATCGTGGCTGGGATAGCCGCCGCAGCGATAGCGCTCCACCACGGCGCCGTAGCGGTCATAGGCGTTCTTCACGGCGCTGTCCCAGGAGATATAGATCTCCTCCTGGGCCTGCTCGCCCACCCGGCCCACGGTCTCCCGCCGGTGCAGCAGCTTCTTCAGCAGCTCCGCCATGGACGCCGCGTTTTCCTCGATGAGAAAGCCCGTGCGCCCGTCCGTCACGTCCTCCGCCGCGCAGCTGTCCCTTACCAGGACGCTGGCCAGGCCGCAGGCCGCCGCCTCCCGGACCACCAGGCCGTTGGTGTCGAAGGTGGAGGGGAAGAGAAACAGGTCCGCCCGGCAGTACCAGGCGCGGATCTTCTCCCGGTCCCGGATGGGCTCGGAGAAGAAGACCCTGCCGCCGAGCCCCAGGGAATCGGCGTAGGATACGATCTCCTCCTTGTCGTTGCCGCCGCCCACAAACACCATGCGGAAATCCTTCCCGTCGGCGGCAAGCTTTGCCAGCGCGTCCAGAATGATGCGGATGCCCTTGTACCACATCATGCGGCCCACGAACAGAAACAGCGGCAGCTCCTCCGGCAGGTCGTAGCCCTCGGTCACCTGACGGATCAGCTCCCCGTCCACCCGGCCCCGGGGAAAGTCCACACCGTTGGGCATGACCCGGCAGGCGCCCTCATAGCCCAGCTTGCGCAGGTTGTCGGCGGCGCCGCGGCTTACGGTCCAGACCTCGTCGCAGGCGGAGATGTTCTCCACCAGCAGCCGGGCCGCCTCCTCCCGCAGGAGCTTGCTGCGCACGGCGTTGGCGATGTCGATGTCAAACTTGGTGTGATAGGTGAAGACCACCGGCACGTCGATCCGGTCCCGGAGGGAGCGGGCCACCATGGTGGAGGTGATGGGACAGTGGGTGTGGATGATGTCGAAACGGGAATCCTCCAGCTTCTGCATCAGCTCAGGCGAGAAGGGCATGCCCGCCCGGTAGCCCACCAGCTTCGTCACGTCCACGCTGGGATAGCGCAGCACCGGGAAGGGATAGACGCTGTCGTCCGCGTCGGGATAATAGGGCGTGACCACCGTGGCCTTCCCCAGTTGGGTGCTGATGATCTGCCCGTAGTTCACCACGGCGTTGGCCACGCCGTCGATGGCGGGCGGAAAGGAGTCGTTGATCAGGCATACGTTCCAATCCATTTTTCACTGACCTCACAGAAAGAATACAGGCTTATACCACCTGGAAAAGATAGAACTTCAGATAATCCGTCTCCGGCACGTTCCAGAGGATGGGGTGGTCCGGGGCCTGCTGCCGGGCCTCGATCTGCCGCAGCTCCACTCCCGCGTCCCGGGCGGCGGCGCGCAGCATTTTCACGAACAGCTCGTCCGGCATGAAGTGGCTGCAGGAGGCGGTGGCAAAATAGCCGCCCCGGGGCAGCAGCTTCAGCGCCCGGTAGTTGATCTCCTTATAGCCCCGCTCCGCGCTGTCCACGGTCCTGCGGGACTTGGTGAAGGCAGGCGGGTCCAGGATGATGAAGTCGTAGGGCGCGCCGCCCTTTTCCGCCAGCGCGGGCAGCAGGTCGAACACGTCCGCCGTCAGAAAGTCCATCCGCTCCTCCAGGCCGTTTCGCCGGGCGTTGTGCCGGGCCATCTCGATGGCGGAGGCGGACACGTCCACCGCCGTCACGTGCTCGGCGCCGCCCAGGGCGGCGTTCAGGGCAAAGGAGCCGGTGTGGGTGAAGCAGTCCAGCACCCGCCGCCCCTTTGCCAGCCTTGCCACCGCCAGGCGGTTGTATTTCTGGTCCAGGAAAAAGCCGGTTTTCTGTCCGTTTTCCACGTCCACGGAATAATACACGCCGTTTTCGCAGATTTCCGTCACGGGGCTTCCCGGCGGCTGCTCCCCCTCCAGAGGGAACCAGCCCTTCCCCTGCTCCAGGCCCTCCAGAGCGCGGATGGCCGCGTCGTTGCGCTCGTACAGGCCGGAAATCTCCTGTCCGTGGTCGCGCAGGACCTGCACCAGCAGCGGAAAGAGCAGCGGCTTCAGCCGCTCCATCCCCACGGACAGGGTCTGGGTCACCAGAAGGTCGGAGAAGCGGTCCACCGTCAGGCCGGGAAAGCCGTCCGCCTCCCCGAAAATCACCCGGCAGCAGCTCAGGTCCTCTGGCCGCAGCACCGTTTTGCGGTAGTCCCAGGCATAGCGGATGCGCCGCTCCCAGAAGGCGGAATCAAAACGGTCGTTTGCGTTGCGGCTCAGCAGGCGCAGGCGGATCTTGCTCTTTTCGCTGACAAGGCCCGTGCCCAGATATTTTCCCTTCTCGCTGACCGCGTCCGCCAGGGCGCCGTTTTCCACGGTACCCTCGCAGCGCAGCACCTCGTCCCCGTAAATCCAGGGGTGCCCCTGTTCCGCCCATTGGCTGCCTTTTTTGCTGATGATCAGGCGGGGATAAGCCCGTTGCGCTTTCATGCCGTCTCTCCTTTGCCGTGAATCTGGTAGGTAATGATTTATTATATCACTCCTGCGGAAAAATCACAAGGGAAGCGTTGAGGCAATCGGCGGGTACGGGGCGTACAAAAAGCGCTTCCCTTTGCCGCGGTATTGTGCTAAAATCTGGAAAACGATAAAAAACGACGAAAGAAGGTGCGCCATGGACAAGGTCTCCCGGGCCCGGCTGCGGGTGCTGCTCTCCATGCTGATTTACGGCTCCATCGGCGTTTTCGTGCGGCAGATTCCCCTGCCCTCCGCCCTGATCGCCATGCTGCGGGGCGCGGTGGGCGCGCCCTTTCTGCTGTTGGTTCTGGCCCTGAAGCGGCAGCGGCCGGACCTGAAGAGCATCCGCCCGGCCCTGCCCCGGCTGTGCCTGACCGGGACGATGCTGGGCGTCAACTGGATTCTGCTGTTTGAGTCCTACCGCTATACCACCGTGGCCAACGCCACCCTCTGCTATTACCTGGCGCCGATTCTGCTGGTGGCCGCCTCCCCCTTCGTCTTTCGGGAAAGGATGACAACCCGCAGGCTGCTGTGCATCCTGGCGGCGCTGGCGGGGATGGTCTTTGTCTCCGGCGCGGCGGCAAACGGCCTGCCTGCCCCGTCGGAGCTGCGGGGCCTGCTGCTGGCTCTGGCCGCCGCGGTGCTGTACGCGGCCATCGTCATTGAAAACAAGCGCCTGCACGGCCTGAAGCCCTATGACCGCACCATCGTACAGCTGGCGGTGTCCGCCCTGGTGCTGCTGCCCTACAATCTGGCGGCAGGCAATCTGCCCGTCCCGGCCCTTGGGCCCCGGGTGCTGCTGCTTCTGCTGCTGGTGGGCGTGGTGCACACGGGCCTTGCCTATGCCCTCTACTTCGGCTCCATGGAGGACCTGCCCTCCCAGTCGCTGGCGATTCTCAGCTATCTGGACCCGGTGGTGGCGGTGCTGCTGTCCGCCCTGGTGCTGAAGGAGCCCATGGGGCCCCGGCAGATTCTGGGCGCCGTGCTGATTCTGGGCGCCGCGCTGATCTGCGAGCTGCCCGAAAAAACGAAAGGAGATTGCTGATATGGCAGACCTGGCAAGCTTTGAGGATTTCATGAAGCTGGACATCCGCGCGGGCACCATCCTGTCCGCAAAGCCCTTTGAGAAGGCCCGGAAGCCCGCCTACCAGCTGGAGCTGGATTTCGGCCCGGAGCTTGGCGTCAGACGCTCCTCCGCCCAGATCACCCAGCAGTACACACCGGAGGAGCTGGTGGGAAAGCAGGTGCTGGCGGTGGTGAATTTCCCGCCCCGGCAGATCGCCAATTTCTTCTCCGAGGTGCTGGTGCTG
>CAMVIC010000215.1 GCA_947167435.1 uncultured Clostridia bacterium
ACAGAACACCCTGGTATCTGATGGATGAAAACCGGATCCGAGAGGCCTGCAGCATGTATCTGCGCTCGTTCGCGGAGAAGTTCGGCGACAACGCGCTGCCTCTTTATGCCAGCAAAGCCGCGAGTTTCAAGCAGATCTACCGGATCATGGCCCAGGAGGGGATGGGGGTAGACGCCGTCTCTCCGGGCGAGATCCATACCGCGGTCGCTGCCGGTTTCCCGCCGGAGCGGATTTTTTACCACGGCGACGGGAAGACGGAAGCGGATATCCGCTTTGCTCTGGACCGCGGGGTCGGGACCTTCGTCGTGGATAATGAAACAGAACTTCTGCGGCTTGAGCATGAAGCGGCCCGCCGCGGCATCAGACAAAAGATCCTGCTGCGCGTGACGCCCGGCATCGATCCTCACAGCTACGTGGCAGTGAACACCGGAACTGTCGACGTCAAATTCGGCAGGCCGATCGAAACCGGTCAGGCTCTCGCGTTTTGCCGTCTCGCGCTGAACTGCGGCAGCCTGGAACTGCGGGGCCTGCACTGCCACGTCGGTTCCCAGGTGTTCGACGAGGACGTGTTTGAGCGTACCATTGATATCATGGTCGGCTTCATGGCGCTTCTGAAGCGTGATCTGGGCTATGAAACGAAAGAGCTCAACGTCGGCGGCGGGTACGGCGTTCGATATCTGGAATCGGACAGGGACATCGATATCCCCGCACGGATCCGGATCGTCGCCGAGCGGCTCAGGCTCCGCTGCGCCGAGGCCGGGCTGCCCCTCCCGTTCTTTTTGATGGAGCCGGGGAGAAGCATTGTCGCGGACGCCGGGATGACGGTTTATACCGTCGTCAGTGTGAAAAAGATCCCCGGCTATAAGCAGTACGTGACCGTGGACGGCGGCATGGGAGACAACCCCAGATACTGTCTCTACCATGCGGCATATACCGTCCTGCATGCCGGCCGGACCGGAGAGGAAACAATGTTTGATCTGGTCGGACGCTGCTGTGAAAGCGGGGATATCCTCCAGCCGGGTATCCCGCTTCCCGGCGACACCGCCCCGGGCGAGCTTGTCGCCGTGTGCACCACCGGCGCCTACAACTACGCTATGGCGTCCAATTACAACCGTTTCGGCCGCCCGCCGGTGATCATGCTGACGCCGGAGGGAAGCTATTGCGCTGTGCGCAGAGAAACGATCTCAGACGTCAGTGCGTTAGATTTCTAATAGGAGTCGGTTTTTGACAAAAACCCGGAATTCTGTCAGAAAAAGAAAAGCGAAAAAATAGCGCCTGCAGGATGCAGACGCTGGAAACAGCTTTCTTTCTATGTGTTTTGACAGAAAAAGAGCATCCCTCAGGGCCGCTCTGCCATGCAGGATGCTCGTTGATTCCTTTCTATTGGATGCTGAAAGAATCCGCCATTTCTCTGCACACGATCCATTCAAAGAATCTCCCGCAGGCGGTGGGCAGCCTCCCGGGTATCGGCTGGGGTTCCAAAACAGGAAAAACGGAACCAGTCCTCGCCGCAGGGGCCGAAGCCGGCGCCGGGGGTCCCCACGATGCGGGCCCGGTCAATCAGAAAGTCGAAGAAGTCCCAGCCCTGCATGCCCCCGGGGCAGTGGAACCAGACGTAGGGGGCGTTTTTGCCGCCGGTATAGGGCAGGCCCAGCGCCTCCAGAGCGGCGGTGAGGATGCTTGCGTTGTCCCGGTAGACCTGGATGTTTTTCCCGCTCTGGGCCAGGCCCTCCGGGGTCAGGGCCGCCTCCCCGGCCCGCTGGAGCAGGTAGGACACGCCGTTGGAGCAGGTGGTCCGGTTGCGAACCCACATGTCATGCAGGGAGGCGCTCTCCCGGATCAGAGCCCGGGGCACCACGGTCCAGCCCAGTCGGGTGCCGGTGAAGCCAGCAGTTTTGGACAGGGAGGCGATCTCAATGGCGCAGCGCTCCGCGCCGGGCAGCTCATAGATGCTGTGGGGAACTGCCGGGTCCGTAATAAAGGCCTCATAGGCGGCGTCGAAGAGGATGACGGCGTCTCTGGCGTTGGCCCAGTCCACCCACAGTTGAAGCTGTGCTCTGGTATAGGCCGCCCCGGTGGGGTTGTTGGGAGAGCAGAGGTACACCAGCTCCGCCTCCAGATTTTCGGACGGCAGGGGAAGGAAGCCGTTGTCCTCCCCGCCGGGGACGGACACAATGGTCCGTCCCGCCATCAGATTGGTATCCACGTAGGCCGGGTAGGCGGGCTCGATCACCGCCACCCGGTTTTCTTGTGCGAACAGGCCTCCGATCACGCCCAGGTCGTCCCCGGCCCCGTAGGAGATGAAGATCTCCGCCGGGTCCAGCTTTGTGCCCCGGCGGGCATAGTAGTCCGCCACAGCCTGCTTCATAAAGTCCTTGCCCAGCTCCGGCATATAGCCCTGGAAGCTCTCCTGCCGGGCCTGGTCCTCTGCCGCCCGGTGCAGGGCGGCAATCACCGCCGGGGCCAGGGGCAGGGTCACGTCCCCGACGCCCAGAAGCAGCAGCCGTTCCTTAGGATGGCCCCGGCGCAGGGCGTCCACGGTCTGGTTGATGCGGTAGAACAGATAGCTGGTCTGCAGGCGGCTGTAATAGGGATTGATATGGGTCATAGCTTGATCTCTCCTTCATAGACGGTTTCCGCAGGGCCCTCCATCTGAATCGATCCGTCAGCGCGGACGGTGATGAACAGACTGCCGCCGTCCAGGACCAACTCAATGGGGCTGTCCAGGGGGCAAAGGCCGCGGTTTACCGCTGCCGCAGCGGAAGCACAGGCCCCGGTGCCGCAGGCCAGGGTCACGCCGCTGCCCCGCTCCCAGACCCGCATCCGCAGGCGGTTCTGTGTCAGCACCTGCACAAACTCCACGTTCACCCCGCCGGGGACGGAATGCTCCAGCTTTGGTCCTTCTGCCGTTATGTCAACCATTTCCACATCCGGCACAAATCGAACCAGGTGGGGGTTGCCCAGCTCCACCAGGTCCCCGGCGCTTCCCGGGACGATCCTTGCGGTTCCCATCTCCACGCTCACGCCGGCGATTTTGTCCGCATCGTTATGCAGGGTCAGCTGCCGCAGCCCTGCCCGGGTTTCGATGACAAGCACACGCTTTCTGGTATAGCCGTGCTCATAGAGATATTTCCCCACGCAGCGGATGCCGTTGCCGCACATCTCGGCCTCGCTGCCGTCTGCGTTGAAGATCCGCATGGAAAAATCCGCCTGCTCAGACGGGCCCATGAAGATCAGTCCGTCGGCACCGGGTCCGAAATGCCGGTCAGACAGGCGGCGGCTCAGCTGGACCGCGTCTTCCGGCACCGGGCCGTAGACGTAGAGATAATCGTTGCCCAAGCCCTGCATTTTCGTAAAGCGCATCAGCTCTGCCCTCCTTTTTGCCGGGTCAGGGCCGCCCGCAGGAAGCCCAGAAACAGGGGATGGGGACGGTTGGGCCGGGATTTGAACTCCGGGTGATACTGGACGCCTACATAGAAGGAATGCTCTTTCAGCTCCACCGCCTCGACAAGCTGTCCGTCCGGAGATTGGCCGCAGAGCACCAGACCGGCCTGCTCCAGGGCGGCGCGGTAGATGCGGCTGCTGGCCCTGGCCAGAACGCCATAAGAGCGTTGTCTTTCCGTACTCGCTGCCGGCTTCGGCCTTTGACACAGCTCCGCCCTCCAGAAAATCCAGCAGCTCCGCGCCGACGCAGGTCCGCACCCGCCGTACCTCGGTGTTTCCGAACAGCCGCAGCACCCGCAGGGCCTGCCGGTTGAAGGCCTCCATGGAGCGCAGCAGCGGCGTCTTTTTGTCCAGTGCCTGCCCGCCATAGGAGCAGAAGGCCGTGGGAATACAGAGGGTTTTTCCCTTGAGAAAGGCGTAGGAGGTGGGGTCCCAGGCGGTGTAGCCTCTGGCCTCAAAGGTTGCCCGCAGGCCGCCGGAGGGGAAGGAGGAGGCGTCCGGCTCGCCCCGGATCAGCTCCTTGCCGG
>CAMVIC010000216.1 GCA_947167435.1 uncultured Clostridia bacterium
TGCCGACCCTCTGCGGCCTTCGCCGCCGCGGCTACACGCCCATGTCCATCCGCAACTTCTGCGAGCGCATCGGCGTGGCAAAGACGGCCTCTACGGTGGAATACGCCTTCCTGGAGCACTGCCTGCGCGAAGACCTCAACGAGACCGCCCAGCGCGTGATGGCGGTCCTGCACCCGGTCAAGCTGGTTCTGACCAACTACCCCGAGGGCCAGACCGAGACCTTTGAGGTCGAGAACAACCCCAACCGTCCCGAGGACGGCACCCGCGAGGTCAGCTTCTCCCGCGAGCTCTGGATCGAGGCCGAGGACTTCCTGGAAACGCCCATCCCCAAGTATAAGCGGCTCTACCCCGGCAACGAGGTGCGGCTCAAGGGCGCGTATCTGGTGACCTGCACCGGCTGCAAGAAGAACGAGGACGGCTCGATCGCCGAGATTTACGCCGAATATGACCCGGAATCCCGCGGCGGCAACCCCGCCGACGGCCGGAAGGTCAAGGGCGCGACGATCCACTGGGTCGACGCCGCCACGGCCAAAGACGCAGAGGTCCGGCTTTACGACAACCTGTTCTCTGACGCCGAGCCGGACGCCGCAGACAAGATCTTTATGGACTGTCTGAATCCGGCCTCCTTAGAGGTGCTGGAAAACTGCAAGGTCGAGGCCTCCCTGGCCGGCGCGGAGGCTCCGGGACGCTTCCAGTTTATGCGTCTGGGTTACTTCTGCCTGGACAGCAAGGACTCTCACCCCGACCGCCTGGTCTTCAACCGCAGCGTCAGCCTGAAGGACAGCTTCAAGGCGTAAGCAGGCACGGCCGGTCTGTGACGGCGCTTTCGCATCCAGAATTCCCCGGTTCAGGCCGACGCTCATTCGGAAGCTGGATGAAACCGCGATTGTAATTGATTTGAACAGCTTTCTGACAAGGTTTACCATAACCAATCACCGGGATGCTGCGTGCAGGATTGTGCGCAGCATCCCGGTGTTTGGTTTTGTGCGACTTGCAGAGATATCTTCGGCGTTTATTTCATCTTAATGCCGTTTCCGCTCATCTTAATCCCTTCTTTGCAGCGTTTGTCGTACAATGAACCGAAAAAAAGGAGAGAAGGTGCGGTATGAGCGGAAGACTTCTTGGAAAAAAGCTGACGTCGTTTCAGATTTTGATCCTTGGCTTCGCCAGTCTGATTCTGCTTGGAACGCTTTTGCTTCTGCTTCCTTTCGCAGCAAAAAGCGGGACAGGCGTCTGCCTGGAGCATGCGCTGTTCACGGCGACCTCCGCAGTATGCGTGACAGGACTTGTTGTTCAGGATACCGCTTCCTGCTGGTCAGGCTTCGGCCAGGCTGTCATTTTGGCTCTGATTCAGATCGGCGGGCTTGGCGTCGTGACCTTTGCCGCCTATATCTCCACCGTGTCAGGCAGAAAGATCTCTCTTTTGCAGCGAAGTGTGCTGCAGGACAGCTTTTCCGCACACCAGATCGGGGGCGTTGTGAGACTGACGCGCTTTATTCTCCGCACGGCGCTGACCGTGGAAACGGCAGGAGCCTTGATCATGCTGCCTTTCTTCTGTGGGAGATACGGCATTTCCGGGATCTGGCTGGCGGTGTTTCATTCAGTCTCCGCCTTTTGCAACGCAGGCTTTGATTTGATGGGAGACAAAACCGGACCGTTTTCCTCGCTGACGTCCTTTGCAAATCATCCGGGTATCGTGCTTCCGGTCTGCCTGCTGATTCTGGCGGGCGGGATCGGGTTCCTGACCTGGGACGACCTTGCCGGAAAAAGGCTTCGGTTCAAACGATATCGGATGCAAACCAAGGTGATCCTGGCTGCCACCGGCGTGCTGATCCTGATCCCTGCGCTGCTGCTGTTCTTCGGCGAGTACGCCAATTATCCGCTTGGAGAGCGGGTATGGCTTTCCCTGTTTCAGTCGGTCACGCCGAGAACAGCGGGGTTCAATACCGCAGATCTGAACGTCCTGTCCGGCAGCGGGCGCCTGCTCATCATTGCTCTGATGCTGATTGGCGGTTCTCCGGGCTCCACTGCCGGCGGCATGAAGAACACAACCGCTGCCGTGCTGGTCCTGAATGCGCTGGCTGTATTCCGAAAGAAGAAAAGCGCATACGCCTTCGGCAGACGAATTGACGACAGTGCGATCAAGACAGCCGCAACGCTGCTGACAATGTATCTCGGCCTGACGCTCATCAGCGGCGCGATCATCAGTGCTGTGGAAACGCTTCCTTTTGGCGCCTGCCTCTTTGAGGCTGCCTCCGCCATCGGAACGGTCGGCCTGTCTCTTGGACTGACGCCCTATCTGGGGACGGCGTCGCACATCCTTCTCATTGGGCTGATGTTCTTTGGAAGAGTGGGTGGTCTGACGCTGATCTATGCCGCTGTTTCGAAAACCGGAAACGACGGAGCGCAATACCCGGTGGAGAAAATAAACGTTGGTTGAGGAGGTGCTGAAATGAAATCTATATTGCTGATCGGCTTGAATAATTTCGGCGTGCTGCTGGCAAAGCGGCTTCAAGAGCTGGGACACCAGATCATGGCCGTGGACAAAAACGAAGACCGGGTCAACGCGATCCTGCCCTATGTGACTGACGCGCAGATCGGTGACAGCACCAGCGAGCCGTTTCTTCGGTCCATCGGTGTGAACAACTACGACGTCTGCATTGTGACGATTGCGGGTGACTTTCAGGTATCGCTGGAAACCGCGTCCATTTTAAAGGAGTTGGGCGCAAGGATGGTGGTGTCCCGGGCGGACCGGGAGATCCAGGCAAAATTTCTGCTGCGAAACGGCGCGGACGAGGTAATCAATCCCGAAAAGGAAATTGCCGATTGGGCAGCCATCCGCTATGCCTCCAATCATATTCTGGACTACATCCGACTGGATGAGGACCACGCGATTTATGAGGTATCCGTCCCGGCAGACTGGATTGGAAAGACTGTCGGACAAATTGATATTCGGAAGAAATTCGACATCAACCTGATGGCTGTTAAAGAGAATGGGAAGATGGATCTGTCCATCACCCCGGATACAATGCTCAACGGAAGCAAAACGATGTTTGTGTTGGGAACTCGCAGGGCGATTCAAAAATGCTTCCGAACCTGATTACGCGGCGTCTTGGAGGAGGTGATCGGCTGTGGAGGTAATCGGATTGATCCTTGGGCTCTTATTGGCCTTCGCGGTCGGCTATTTTGCGGTAAACCGCCTGGGCCGGTTCATCGAGAAGAATCTTCACGCAGCATTCAGACACAAAGAATTCGATTCTGATTCCGAAGATCAAAAGGATCCTCGGGAAAAAGCGGAAAATTGGACGAATCATTCCTGCAAATGGTAGCATTTTTCCAACAACTGTGGTATACTGTGTGCGGCAACGAACCGAAGAGGAGAGGTGGATATCTTGGAAAAGGCTGCAGAGGCAACTGAGCGTATCCTTGTTTGTCTGTCTTCTTCCCCATCAAACCACAAGGTCATTTCCGCTGCGGTGAAGATGGCGGAGGCTTTCCACGCCGCGCTGACGGCAATCTACGTAAAAACGGAGCGTTATGATGCGCTTTCAGACGCGGATAAGGCAAGGCTGCAAAAAAACACCCGTCTTGCGGAGCAGAACGGCGCGTTCGTTACTACGGTCATCGGAAATGACGTCGCGGTACAAATAGCAGAGTATGCCCATATCTCCGGGACAACGAAGATCGTGGTAGGTCGAAGCGGCACGAAACGACAGCACGTTTGGAGCAAGGCGTCCCTTACGGAGCAGATCATATTGAACGCCCCGGGTCTGGACGTCTATATCATTCCGGATTCCGCAGTGGACTTAAAAAAGCAGACCAGCCAATTCCGCCTGCCCGATCAGATTCGGCTGACCTGGAAGGACTCGCTGGTGACGCTGCTGCTGCTTCTTGGCGCCACCTGCATTGGGCTGCTGTTTACACGGTTCGGCTTCTCCGAAGCAAATATCATCAC
>CAMVIC010000217.1 GCA_947167435.1 uncultured Clostridia bacterium
TCTACGATCAATACGCTATACTGCATAAGGCTTCTCCTTGTTCAGGTTCAACGTCACGGTAAAGCAGGGCTCCGTGCTGACCCGCATGGTTCCGCCGGCCTGCTCCGTGATCGTGCGGAGAATGCGCAGACCGCCGGTTTCCCGGACGGGGCCCTTGGGCGGCTCGCCGATGCCGGAAAAGACGATCGTAAGCCTGTCCCGGGTCTCTCGCAGCTCGATCCGCAGCAGATCGCCGTGGGCGTGGCGGAGCAGATTGGTCAGGCACTTGTGGAGGCCGGTGGCTGCCACGCGGCAGATGGGCTCCTCCAGGGGCAGCTCGCCGCTGATCTCGACCCGGACGCCCAGCCGCTTGGCGGTCTGGAGCAGGACGGCGTACTCGTCCGTCACCTGGAATTCCGAGGCGTCCCGGAGGAAGGAGACGTTTCGCTTCAGCCTGCGCCGGAGGGCATCCAGATCTTTGGCGCTGCCGCCCCGGTTCAGCAGCTTTTTCATCATCAGAAGGTCCTCGCCCATGGCGTCGTGGAGTCTGGCGCGGGCGGCGAGGATCTCGGATTGGATGGTCAGATCCACGATCTCGCGGTTTCGGGCAGCCAGCTTTTGATTGAGCTCCACGAGCTGGCGGTTCTTTTCCTCCAACGCGAGGGTCTTCCGATAAGCCTCGGAGACCTCGGCTGCCATCAGGACCGTCAGCGGCTCGCCCTCCCAGTCCGGATTCTGCTTTGAGATGCTCCAAACGCTTCCGTCCGGCAGCAGGAGCAGCCGTTCGCCGTTCAGAGTCGCCCGGCTGCAGCCGGGCTGCAGCGCACCCTCGGCCAGGGCCCGGCGAAAACGTTCCCCGTTGATCAGCACCTCGCCCAAAGCGGCGCGGCACAGGGCCTCCATGGCCGTATTGACCAGGACGACCCGGCCCCAGGGCCGAAAGCAGCAGATCCCAACCGGGAGGCTGTCCACAGCCTCCTTCACAGACGTCGGGCTGATATGACCGTGCGTCCAGCGGAGCATGCGCCGCCAAAGCAGGGCTGTGAGCAAAGTCAGGGCCAGAAGCACGGCAACCGTGACCCAGGGCGGCGGCGCGAGAACCAGCTCCCGCAGGGCGTAATAGGCCGGGCCCCTGGGAGACTTGGGGAGTTTCAGCACGATGAAGGCCTGGGCCAGGAAATAGCAGACCGGGACCAGAAGCAGGCAGGCGGCAAAGCTCCGCCAGCGTCTGTATTGGGCGTAAAGGGAAAGCAGGCTGATCACGGCAAAGAGAAGCACGATGGCCGTAAAGGCCAGGAGCTGCCAGACCGCGACGGGCAGCGTTTGAATTCTCGAATCCATCATGCCGCGCCTCCTTTCGGGAAGCGCAGCAGGACTACCAGGTCGCCGCCCTCCTTGCTTACGCGAATCCGGGGCTGCGCCTCGTTGCTGCCGTAGACGGGGCTGCTGAAATCCCAGCTCAGATCCTCCACCTTCAGCATGATCCGGACCTCGAGAAGCGAATCCGCGCTCTCGGCGGAGATCCGGACCAGAAAGGCCTTCAGGGTCTCCAGGGCTTCCTCCGCCAGCGCATGCACGTGCTCGTAGGCAGAGATAATCACTGCCGCGGGCAGCTCGCCCTCGCCCCGGACGTTGACGGCGGTTTCCACGCCGCAGAGCCGCATGCAGCCTGCCGACTCGGTCAGGGCCGCTCCCAGTTCCGCCAGCGGGAGGGTTCCGCCGCCGGATAGCAGTTCCATGTTGCAGCGCCGCTTGATGTAGGCGGTGAGCAGGGAGATCCTGGGCAGATCGCCCAGGAATTCCGCGTCGTCTCCCGCAGAAAGTGATTCAATTTGCTCCAGCTTCGGCTGAATCAGATCGTAAACCTGCTCGTAGAGACGGCTGCGGGTCTCCAGCTCGGTCATTTCCTTTTTCAGCCGACCCTCCCGGATCAGCAGCTCGTTGCGGTGCTCGGTCTGTCGGGCCGCCTCCTCCAACTGCTCGTTCAGGCTGAAAACGCGGCTCAGATCCACTGCCCAGCAGACAGAGCCGCCGCTGACAAGCTGCCGCAAGACCTGCAGGGCTTCCAGCTCCGGGAAGGGAAAGGACAGGCCGCCGCTTCTTCGGACCGGCGCGCCGTCGGCGTCCAGGATGGCGGCGGAAAGCTCCATCCGGGAGAACAGAGAACCGTAGCCGCTGTTGGCGGGGATCAGCCCGATCTGGATGCAGAGCTCCAGATAGGCGGCGTAGGCAAAGCAGAAGCAGTCGCTTTGGTTCCAGACCATCATGCCCTTGTAGGAGGGCGCGCAATGGAAGAAATTCTGGAGCATCCAGATGCCCAGAAGCACCGGCGGGATGGTGGGAAGCAGGAAGTTAAGACCCCGGCGGATTTTCCAGGTCTTTCGCAGGGTGATGATAAAGCCCGTCAGCAGCAGAGCGCCGTAGCAGATGAAATAGAGAATGAAAATGGGGCCGGCGGAGAAGAGATCGGTATTCGTGAAGACTCCGCCGGGAAAGCGGAACATCTGCTGGTGCAGATCGTTGGAAATCGCGCAGAGGATCAGCGCCGCCGCCGCGGCGATCACGATCCGCGACCAGCGGGGCAGGGGCCGATCCGCAGGCCGAAAGGCTGCCAGCGCACACAGGAACAGCAGCAGGGGGGTCAGGAGATAGGGGATATAATAGCTGTACCAGCAATAGCGTTCCAGCAGGGGCGTCCACGCCAGATTGCCCCGGAAGATCTGCAAGATCAGGAACAGCAGCAGGGAGGCGACCACCCCCAGGATCAGCCGCCGCAGCCGCCGGTCCGTGACGCGGGTCCGTACGCTCATGGCCCAAACCAGGAGCATTGCCCCGCAGACCTGAAAGGTGAAGCCGTTCAGCACAGAGGGATTCGTAATCGTGACGCGCAGAAAACCGCAGAGCAGGAAGACAGCCACAAAGAGCAGGGCGGTGGTCAAAAGCCTGTGGTTTTTCACTGCCGAGCCTCCTTTTCACCGCGTTTTGTCTATTATACTACATTTCTGCTGAAATGTACAAATGAAAAACGGAAAAGTGAAAAAGGCATAAAAAACTATCATTTCTGATAGGGGACAGCGGAAGGACAATCTGCTAAAATAGAAATTGAAGGAGTCTATCCGCAAACACGAATTTCAGAAACGGAGGTATCCCCATGACGAAACGAATCCTCGCTCTGCTTCTGGCCCTGACCATGGTGTTTTCCGTCCTTCCGACGGGGTACGCCCTGGACAGCGGCCCCGCGCCGGAAGCGAAGCCCGCTGTGGCCGACGCTCCCGCGGATCCCGACAACCCGGCCACCCCGGACGCCCCTGCCGCGATCCGACCCGGCGACCCGGTGGGTACGGTCTATGAAGGGACCTGCGGCGACGCGCTGAGCTGGTCACTGGACGACGCCACCGGCGTCCTCACCGTCACCGGCACCGGCAATATGTACGACTACAGCATCGAAACCCCGGCACCCTGGTACGACCAGCGGGGCTCCATCACGGCCCTGTCCCTGCCCGTGGGCCTTTGCTCCATCGGCAATGCCGCGTTCTGTGACTGCCAGAGCATCACAGGGATTGTTCTGCCGGATTCTCTCGAATCCGTCGGGGTACACGCATTCGCCTACTGTGTACGGGTCCCGAACATGGTGATGCCGGCGGGCGTTAGCCATATTCCCGGTTACGCCTTCTGGGGAAATTCCATGGATTACACGCTCTTCCTGGGAGACAGGCCGATAATTGATGAAGGAAACGGCGACATGGGGACCTGCTATTATCTCCCCGCCCACGCGGCCTCCTGGCAGGAGGGCACCTACGCGCTTCCCTGGGGCTCCGACCTCTGCGGCGAGGACGTCCACTGGTATTACGACTACGGCACCCTCTACATCTTCGGTGAGGGCGACATGGAGGACTTTGCCACCCATGCCGGCGTACCCTGGTACGAGTACGCGGATCAGATCACCAAGGTCGTCGT
>CAMVIC010000218.1 GCA_947167435.1 uncultured Clostridia bacterium
CGGTGAACCTGGCGCCGGCGGACAAGAAAAAGGCGGGCACGCTCTACGACCTGCCCATGCTGATCGGCATTCTGGCGGCGGCCGGGGACCTGGAGCTGCCGGGGAAGGACACCGCCTTTCTGGGCGAGCTGTCCCTGACCGGGCAGCTGCGGCCCATCACCGGCGCGCTTCCCATGGCGCTGGCAGCGGAGCGGGCCGGGATACAGGAGCTGTTCGTCCCGGCGGAGAACGCCTCCGAGGCCGCCTTCGCCGAGAACCTGAAGGTCTACCCGGTGGACGATCTGGCCCAGCTGGTCCGCCACCTGCGGGGGGAGGAGCGGCTGACGCCGGCCCCGGCGCCCCAGCCGGAGCGGGAGATCCCGGGCCTGCCGGACTTTGCGGACGTAAAGGGGCAGGAGAACGTAAAGCGCGCTCTGGAGATCGCCGCGGCCGGCGGGCACAATATCCTGATCGTGGGCCCTCCCGGAGCGGGAAAATCCATGATGGCGAAGCGCCTGCCCACCATATTGCCGGACATGAGCCGGGAGGAGATGATCGCCTCCACGGAAATCCATTCCGTGGCGGGTCTCACCAGCCGGGCCCATCCCATCGTGTCCGTCCGCCCCTTCCGCTCGCCCCACCACACGGTGTCCGCGGCGGGCCTGGCCGGCGGCGGCACAGTGCCGAAGCCGGGGGAGATCAGCCTGGCCCACAACGGCGTTCTCTTCCTGGACGAACTGCCGGAATTTCGCGCCGATGCGCTGGAGGTGCTGCGCCAGCCCCTGGAGGACGGGGAGGTCACAGTCTCCCGTGTGGCGGGCACGGTTACCTTCCCCAGCAAATTCATGCTGGTCTGCGCCATGAACCCCTGCAAGTGCGGCTGGTACGGGCATCCCTCCGGGCGCTGCCGCTGTACGCCGCAGGACGTGCGCCGCTACCACAGCCGGATCTCCGGCCCGCTGCTGGACCGGATCGACCTGATCGTGGAGGTGCCGGCCCTGGACTATGAGGAGCTCAAGCGCAAGAAACCCGCGGAGCCCTCTGCCGCCATCAAGCAGCGGGTGGACGCGGCCCGGAAAGTCCAGCGGGAGCGTTTCGCCGGTGACGGGAGCATGTGCAACGCCCATATCGGGAGCCGCCAGCTTCGACAGTTCTGCGCGCTGGATGAGGAGTGCGACGCACTGATGAAGGCGGCCTTTGAAACCATGGGCCTTACCGCCCGGAGCTACGACCGCATTTTACGGGTGGCCCGCACCATCGCGGACCTGGACGGCAGCAAGGCAATCACCGCCGATGCCATCGCCGAGGCCATCCAGTACCGCACCTATGATTTTACGGAAAAAGATTGAAACCGAAGATGAAAAGGGGAGGGGCTATGCCCCTCCCGCTTTTTATGATGCTGTTGTATTTATAACGCCACAAATAGGAGATTATTCTGCTTTCCGAAACAAGGCCACGCTGTTGATCGCAATCGAGCCAAGGGTACAGATCCAGAGCCATCTTGACGTAGTCGGCACAACGTCCATCAGGGCGGGCCAGTCTTCCATGGCAACCCATGCTGCGCTGCCGGAATAGAACGCGCATACGGTCAGAGCGGTAAAGGCGAGGCTGGCAAAGGAAAACCATCTGGCGTCTTTTCCTCTCGCCGTCCAGGCCCAGTTCCATATGGTCGCCACAAGCGCCAGCAGACTAAATACAATCCACATATCAGATCCTCCTTGAAGCAGTTTCGTATCATTATTTTTCTAGCACAGAGACCCGGAAGATACAAGCTTATGACAAAGGCTTGATTCCGCGGCGAAAATAGGGTATAAATGTGGAGCAACAAAAAAGAGGGAGTCCGATGAATGAACGATATGATACTTCTCAAGCTGGGGGAGATTGTTTTAAAGGGTCTCAACCGGAAGGCGTTTGAACAGAAGCTGATGGGCAACGTGCGCCGGCGGCTGCTGGGCCTGGGAAAATTCAAGGTGAGCTGCCTGCAGTCCACCGTATACGTAGAGCCGGAGAGCGAGGATGCGGACCTGGACGCCGCCTTTGAGGCTCTGCAGGACGTGTTCGGCATCGTAAAAATCAGCAGGGCCGCCGCCTGCGAAAAGGACAAGGACGCCATCACGGAGCTGGCCAAGCGCTATCTGGCGGAGGACCTGCGCCGGGCGAAGAGCTTCAAGGTGGAGTCCAAGCGCAGTGACAAGAGCTTTCCCATGACCAGCATAGAGCTGAGCCAGTACGTGGGGGGCGAGCTGCAGGAGGCCTTTCCCGACTGCAGGGTGGACGTACACAACCCGGAGCTGACCGTGCATATCGAGATCCGGGACCTGGCCGCCTATGTGCATGCCCAGCCGGTAAGCGGCGCGGGCGGCATGCCCGTGGGCTCCAACGGCGTGGCGGTGAGCCTGCTTTCCGGCGGCATTGACAGCCCTGTCTCCAGCTATATGATCGCCAAGCGCGGGGTCCGTCTCATCCCGGTCCACTTCTTCTCCTTCCCCTACACTTCACAGCAGGCGAAGGATAAAGTGGTGGAGCTTGCCCATATTCTAACCAGATTTTGCGGTAAAATGACCCTAGAAGTGGTGCCATTTACCCACATTCAGGAGGAAATCCGGGATAAATGCCCGGAGGAGTATTTCACGCTCGTCATGCGCCGCTTCATGATGCGCATTGCCGAGCGCATTGCCGACGAGTGGAACGCCAAGGCCATCGTCACCGGGGAGAACCTGGGCCAGGTGGCAAGCCAGACCATGGAGGCCATGGCCAGCACCCAGGCGGTGATCCGCCTGCCGGTGCTGCAGCCGCTGATCGGTATGGACAAGGAGGAGATCGTCCAGCTCAGCCGGAAGATCGGCACCTTTGACACCTCCATCCTGCCCTATGAGGACTGCTGCACGGTGTTTACGCCGCGGCATCCCCGCACCCGGCCGAAGCTGAAGGAGGTAGAGGCCGCCGAGGAGGCCCTGGACGTGGAGGCCCTGGTGGAGGAGGCCTTCCGGGGAATAGAAAGGATTCCGATCGAAAATGCTTAAACATCAGTACAATACAGAGATCATCTCG
Source organism: uncultured Clostridia bacterium (assembly GCA_947167435.1). The sequence goes on from CAMVIC010000218.1 coordinate 3,031, forward strand.
GTTGGCACCGAGCTTCTGCTGGGCCACATCACCAACACCGACGCCCGGGACATCTCCGAAATGCTCAGCCAGATCGGCATCAACGTGCGCTATCACACGGTGGTGGGGGACAATCCCCAGCGCCTGGCCGACTGCGTGGCCATCGCCAGAAGCCGCGCGGATATCATCATCACCACCGGCGGCCTGGGCCCCACCTGCGACGACCTGACCAAGCAGATCCTGGCGGAGTCCTTCGGGCTGCAGCTGGTGGAGGACCCGAAGGAGATGGCCTCCCTCTACGATTACATCCAGGGCGGCCGGAACTTTACGCCCAACAACTTCCTGCAGGCGAAGCTGCCGGAGGGCTGCACGGTGTTTCACAACGAGTGGGGCACGGCCCCAGGCTGCGCCTTTGAAAAGGAAGGCAAGATTGTGGTGATGATTCCGGGACCGCCCAATGAGTGCGTGCCCATGTTTCGCGCCTGTGCCGTCCCGTACCTGAAAAAGCTCTCCGAAGAACAGATCGTGTCTCATTCGGTGCGCATCTTCGGCATCGGGGAGAGCACGGTGGACCACATGTTTGCCGACGAGATGAACGCTATGTCCAACCCCAGCATGGCGCCCTACGCCAAGGAGTGCGACTGCCTGCTGCAGATTACCGCCAAGGCGGAGAGCGAGGCGGCGGCAGAGGCCATGATGGCCCCGGTGATCCGGCATGTGAAGGAGCGGCTGGGGGACGTGGTCTACGGCATGGACGTGGAGTGCATCGAGCAGGCGGTGCTGCCCCTGCTGCTGGAAAAGCACATGACCTTTGCCGCGGCGGAAAGCTGCACCGGCGGCGAGGTGGCCAAGCGCTTTACGGACATTCCCGGCGCCAGCGCCGCCTTTCTGGGCGGCGCAGTGACCTACACCAACG
>CAMVIC010000219.1 GCA_947167435.1 uncultured Clostridia bacterium
CTGCTATTTTTCAGAGCGTGAAAATGGAATCGTCGTTTTCGATCCAGTCGCTGACGGGGATGGTGCGGTATTCGGCGGGGCCGGTGCGGATGACCACCTTGTCGATGCCCGCGTTGATCACCTGCCGCTTGCACATGGAGCAGCACATGGCGTCCGGGAGCAGTTCCCCGGTTTTGCTGCTTCGCCCCACCAGATAGAGCGTGGCGCCGATCATGTCCCGCCGGGGGGCGGAGATGATGGCGTTTGCCTCCGCGTGGACGCTTCGGCAGAGCTCATAGCGCTCGCCGGAGGGGATATGCAGGTTTTCCCGCATGCAGAAGCCCAGGTCGGAGCAGTTGCGGCGTCCCCGGGGTGCGCCGTTGTAGCCGGTGGAGATGATCTCGTCGTTGCGCACGATGATGGCGCCATACTTCCTTCTCAGGCAGGTGGAGCGCTCCAGTACGGAGTCGGCGATGTCCAGATAATAATTCTGCTTGCTGGTGCGGCTGTCCATGGTGGTATCCCCCTTTGCAGTTGTGCCGGTCTGTTATACCCGGTCTGTTATACGTATTTAATATATTAATATAATAGTACGCCCGCCCCTGCCCGTCAAGGCGCTTTTCCCTCGATATTTCCCCTTCCGTATTTTTTATTCAATTTGTTGATGCTTTTTTGGACGAGATATGGTATACTGCAAAACATGAACAGAAATTACCAGAAAGAACTGGACCGCGTCATCCAGAAACAGGGCGCAAAGCGGCCCCGGGTCCTGCTGCACGCCTGCTGCGGCGTGTGCTCCAGCGCGGTGCTGGAGTATCTGACCCAATATTTTGACGTAACCGTGCTGTGGTATAACCCCAACCTCTATCCCCAGGCGGAGTTTGACCGCCGCTTTGAGGCTCTGGTGCAAATTATCGAGCGCATGGGTCTTGCCGACGAGGTCAGCATTCTGGCCGAGCCCTGGAAGAGCGAGGACTATACCAGCCGTGTTCAGGGTCTGGAGAACGAACCGGAGGGCGGCCGGCGCTGCACCGAATGCTTCCGTCTGCGCCTGCTGGAAACGGCCCGTCTTGCCAGGCACTACTGCTTTGACTATTTCTGCACCACCCTGAGCCTGTCCCGGCACAAGGACGCGGTGCGCATCAACGATCTGGGCGAGGAGATCGGCCGGGCCATGGGCGTAAGCTGGCTGCCCTCGGACTTCAAGAAGCAGGGACGGGAAATGCGCTCCACGCAGCTGTCAGAGCAGTACGGCATCTACCGTCAGCTCTACTGCGGCTGCGAATACTCCCTGCACAGGCGTGAATCCGGTTCCCCTGCTGATTCCCAGGCACTAAGCACTACCCACTAAGCACTGTATACAACGCTGGTTTCCACACCCAGCGTGGGCCGTATGGAGCCCGAACCAAAAAATGGAGACGCGGGCAGCGTCTGATTTTTGGGGTCTCCATGCGGCATAGGGAGACACGGCGCATAGCCCGGAGAGCAGATTGTGTGTGTGTTTGTCTGCCGGCAATGCCTTTTTTCCGCAGCCATACTTTGTGTGTACGGCAAGGGAAAAAGGGGAAGCCGGCGGGCAAAAGGCCGCACAAGATGCCGAACGGGCTGTGCTTCGGGGCTCCCTCAAATCAAAAAATGGAGGTACACCCCAAACATGAACCGCAAAAACACCACCCTTCGCATCGTCACCGCCGCCGTCATCGCCGCCGTCTACGCGGCGCTGACCATCGTCCTGGCCCCCATCAGCTATGGTCCGCTGCAGTTTCGCGTAAGCGAGGCGCTCACCGCGCTGCCCTTCCTGATGCCCGTCTCCGTCTGGGGCATTTTCATTGGCTGCGTCCTGGCAAACCTCTACACCGGCAGCGTACTGGATATTGTTTTCGGCTCGCTGGCCACGCTCCTGGCCGGCCTGCTCACCGCCTGGTTCGGCAAAAAGGGCAGCACCGTGAAAAACCGCCTGCTGGCCTGTCTGATGCCGGTACTCTTCAACGCCGTCATCGTGGGCGCCGTGCTCACCTGGGGCTATCAGTTCCAGGAGTTTCCCGGCAGGCCGCTGGCCTCCTTCGGCTTCAATGCCCTGACCGTAGGCCTGGGCGAGGCAGCCGTGCTGTATCTCATCGGCTATCCGCTGTTGAGCCAGCTGCCCAAGGTCAAATCCGTCCGGGAGTTCATCGCCCGCGTCAACGGGCAGTCCCGATAGAATAAAAGAACCTCTGATCTGTCTGTGCCCCCGCAAGTCGGGGAGAAAGGAGTCTCATCATGCGCGTTCGGAAAGCAGTCATTCCCGCAGCGGGCCTTGGAACCAGACTTCTGCCCAATACCAAGAGCATCCCCAAGGAGATGCTGCCTCTGGTGGACCGGCCCGTTCTCCAGTATATTGTGGAGGAGGCGGTCTCCGCCGGCGTGGAACAGATTCTGATTATCACCAACCGGGGCAAATCCCCCATCGAGGACTATTTTGACTATGCCCCCGACCTGGAGGAGCGTCTGCTGAAGGACGGCAAGGAGAAGGAGGCCGAGACCATCCGCAAGGTGGCGGACATGGCCGACGTGCTTTTCCTGCGCCAGAAGGAGACCAAGGGCCTTGGCCACGCGGTCTGGCGCGCCCGCAGCTTTGTAGGGAACGAACCCTTTGCCGTGCTGCTGGGCGACGACATCATGCTGGGCGAAAAGCCGGTGCTCAAGCAGCTTGTGGAGGCTGCCGAGGCAAACAGCTGCAGCGCGGTGGCCGTGCACGAGGTTCCGGACGAGCTGATCGTGAAGTATTCCTCCGTAAAGCTGGAGGAGAAGCTGGGCGAGCGGGTCTACCGCATCAGCGACATGAACGAAAAGCCCACCCTAGACGAGAAGTTCTCCAACTTCGCCATTCTGGGCCGCTACGTGCTCTCCCCCGCCATTTTCGACATTCTGGAGCACACCGCCCCCGGCCGCAACAACGAGATTCAGCTGACCGACGGCATGAAGGAGCTGGTCCGGCGGGAGCCCATGTGCGGCGTGGACTTTGAGGGACGCCGCTACGATACCGGCAACCTGAAGGGCTACCTGGAGGCCATCATCGACTTTGCCCTGAAAAACGAGGAGGCCGGCGACTGGCTGCGGCAGTTCATCCTGAACAAGGCGGATCAGTTGAGATAGTTTTCAGTTTATAGTTTTCAGTTTTCAGCAGGGGGCGATCCTTGGATCGCCCCTTGTTATTCTCGATATGGCAGCAGACATTCATCGTTTGATGCAGGTCCCCACTTGACAATTGCCCCGGGCAGGGCTACAATATGCCCGTCAATTGAACAAGGGGTGCTGGGTTTTCCCGGCTGAGACGGTGTCAATGGAAGCACCGGACCCTGGAACCTGATCCGGATAATGCCGGCGTAGGAAACCGCGCACGCGACTGATGCAGGTTTGTTTTTCGAGCCTGCTTTTTTCATGTACGCAGCTTCCAAAAAGAAAAACATTTTGGGAGGAACAGAAAATGAAAAAATCCGATCTCACGCTTCGTGCCCTGACCGAGGGTGCCATCTTCGTTGCCCTGGCCCAGATCCTCAGCTATCTCAAGCTCTTTGAGCTGCCCCAGGGCGGCTCCATTACAGTAGCCATGCTGCCTATTTTCCTCTACTGCGCCCGCTGGGGCTTCGGTCCCGGCATGCTGGCCAGTTTTGTGTACAGCCTGCTGCAGCTGTTTCTGGACGGCGCCTACGCCTGGGGCTGGCAGTCTATGCTGGGCGATTATATCGTGGCCTTCACCGTGCTGGGTCTGGCCGGTCTTTTTCACAATCAGCGGTACGGCTTTTTTACCGGCACCGTGGTGGGCAGCCTGGCCCGCTTCCTGGTTCACTATCTGGTAGGCGTCTGGGTGTGGGGGGAATACATGCCTGAGACCTTTTTCGGCATGACCATGACCACTCCCTGGTTCTACTCCTTCC
>CAMVIC010000220.1 GCA_947167435.1 uncultured Clostridia bacterium
CGGCAGGGAAAAGATAGAGATCGTCTATGAGCCCAATGCCGGCGAGGAGGATATGGAAGCGGTCAAGCGCTTTACCATGCGGAAAGCCGCTTTGATCAAGGCCGGCATGTATGACGAGTCCCTGCCCGAGACCCGCGCCACCTTTGAGCGGATCTATGCCTGCACCTCCTATCACCACATGGTCTCCATCATGCGGACCTATCAGGAATATGTGGATCTGATGATCGCCTTGGCGGTAGAGACGCCGGAGGATCGGGAGAAAACGATCAACAACACCATGCTGCTCTATAAGGTGTTTGAAACACGCAGCTATGAGCTGGCCAAGAACTGGATCCATATCCGCTATGAGAACGCCGTCAGCAAGATCCAGAGTTCCCGTCTCTATTACAGCCGCGACACCTCCCTGCAATAAGTCCTCTGAAAAGCCAGATACGGGACGGGCTCACATACGGCTTCTTTGAGATGCCTTCTTTTCTCCTTTGGGCAGGCGCCATGCGCCTGTCCTTTTGACATCCTTCGACACCCTTCAACATAATTATGCATAAGTGGGGAATATCCACCCGACAGAGACCGGCTTCTGCCGGGCTCAGTGGGGCACGGGAACAGGTTTCCATCGCATAGAATCGGCAAATGATTGACATAACGCCGAATATGTGGTAGAATTCTACGCGAATCTTCCGGCACCATTTTTTTAACGGAAAGAAAGGTGTAAACTATGATCTGCTTAAACTGCGGAAAGACCATTGACGACGATCTCAAGGTCTGTCCCTTCTGCGGCAGCCTGACCGAAGCTTATGAGGCCGTGCCCTCCTACTACGATACCCCCGCCGAGGAAGAAGCACCCGCCGAAGAGCTGCCCGACGCCGCGCCCGACGCGGAGGACGACGCCCAGGATTTCTTTGACGAGGATCCGGTCTACGCTTCCCCCAAGCCCGAAAAGCCCGGCAGGGCCCCGAAGTTCCCCGCCGTGGGCGGCGGCTTCAATCTGGCGACGGTGCTCTCCGCCGTCAGCTGCCTGCTGAGCCTGCTGTGCCTGTTCATGCTGCTGTCCCTGCGGGGCGGCATCAAGGAGCAGGAGGCATCCCTGACAAACAGCGTCAACACCCTCAACAGCGCCGTCTCCGGCATCGACGCCCGGCTGGGCCAGCTGGACACCACCCTCTCCGGCGTCCAGTCCGAGGCCTACAACCAGTACGCCAGCCAGGCCATCGCCATCTCCAAGGACATCACGCCCCTCACCGGCCCCGTGGACGCGGGCAAGTACAACCGCATGTTCATCATCTCCGCCAAGGGCAACCTCTCCGTCAACACCTCCTTTGACTGGCAGAAGTACAACGAGGCCACCGGCGGCTGGGTCTCCCTGGTCTTCACCGGCGACGCCACGGACAACAGCCAGTACGGTCTGCGTCTGGAGAACACCTTTGACAGGAACGAGAACACCTTCACCTCCATCCTCTGGGCAAACGGCATCACCCAGGAGGCCACCGGCACCTACCGCTGCGTCATCACCGACGCCACCGGCGTCACCAAGACCAGCGCAGAGGCCACCGTCACCGTCAACTGATTTTCCTTTTCGGACAAACAGCGGGAGCGCAAATGTGCTCCCGCTGCAATTTTATCCCCCCGGGGGGGTTGAGCTTTCCGGCTCTTGTGTGTTAAAGTAAACCAGATAAACATTCCGCATGGCAGGTGAGCACATGGAAAACGAACATCAGATTTATTACCACGATCACGGCGACGGCCATATCCACGCCCATGAGCTGGAGCCGGAGCATGTGCACGGCCACGATCATCCCCACACCCACACCCACGATCACACCCAGACCAAGGCGGTGGTCAACCGGCTGGCCCGGGCCATCGGGCATCTGGAGTCTGTCAAGCGCATGGTGGAGGACGGGCGGGACTGCACCGAGGTGCTGGTGCAGCTGGCGGCGGTGCGCTCGGCCCTGAACAACACCGCCAAGATCATCCTCAAGGACCACATCGAGCACTGCATCACCGGCGCCGAGGGGGACAGCCAGGCGCTGGAGGAGCTCAACGCCGCCATCGACAAATTCATCTGATTGCCCATTCCAAAGCCCGCCGGATATGGCGGGCTATTTTTCTGAACTTTTTTGCCAAAAATCCCTTGACAAGTTCGGAAAAACGGATATAATTATTAAGCCTGTCCATGGGACAGGAAATCCTTGCTCCCGCGACCACGGGGGCCAAAAGACCAAAAGGAGGTGCAACCATGGCAAAAGCAAGCGAAAAGTACGAAGTGATGTACATCATCAATCCCAACTTCACGGAGGAAGAGACCGCCGCTGTCGTTGAGAAGTTCAAGGCACTTGTGGAAGCAAATGGTACGCTGGAAGAGATGGAGGAGATGGGTAAGCGCAAGCTCGCTTACGAGATCAACTACATTTCCGAGGGCTACTATGTGCTCATGAAGTTCACGAGCGGCCCCGAGCTGCCCGCAGAGCTTGACCGTATCCTCGGCATTACCGACGGTATTCTGCGTCGCCTGATCACCAGACGTCCTGAATAAGGGGTACGGGGTATGCTGAACCACATCACCATTATGGGTCGTCTGACCCGTGATCCGGAGCTGCGCACCACGCAGGCCGGCGTCAGCGTGACCAGCTTCACCGTTGCGGTGGACCGCGATTTCGGCGGCCGCGACGGGGGCGAACGCCAGACCGATTTCATCGACTGCGTCGCCTGGCGCTCCACTGGCGAGTTCGTGTCCAAGTATTTCCACAAGGGCAGCATGATGGTTGTCTCCGGCAGACTCCAGTCCAGAAAGTGGCAGGATCGCGAGGGCAACAACCGCACCAGCTGGGAAATCAACGCGGACAATGTCTACTTCGGCGAGAGCCGCCGCGACGGCGACTCCAGCCGCGACAGCTACTCCAACAACACCTACTCCGGCAGCTACGACTCCGGCAGAAGCAGCGCCCCCGCGCCCGCTTCCAACACCTTTGTCGAGCTGGACGACGGTGACGGCGAGCTGCCGTTCTAACGATAATAGAAGGAGGATACAGCTTTGGCTTTCGATAAAAACAATCCCAAGAACCGCAAGCGCAGAAAAGTTTGCCAGTTCTGCGTCGATAAGGCCACCTTCATCGACTACAAGGACACCGCCAAGCTGCGCCGTTTCATGTCCGAGCGGAGCAAGATCCTGCCCCGCCGCACCACCGGCGTCTGCGCCATGCATCAGCGTGAGCTCACCGAGGCCATCAAGAGAGCCCGTCAGATCGCTCTTCTGCCCTACGTGACCGACTGATTGAATGTACAAAAAAGGCAAGCGGAAAACCGCTTGCCTTTTCCATATCCCCGCAAAAGTGCGTCCGGCTTGACGAATCCGGCGGCGCGTGGTACATTAGGAAAGCACGCCGGTGTGGTGGAACGGTAGACACCGGGGACTTAAAATCCCCTGGGAGCAATCCCGTGCCGGTTCGAGTCCGGCCACCGGCACCACAGGTATGTTAACATTTCCCTGTGCAAGAGATGTGCAAGAAAGATAATAAGACAGCAATCATGCAGTTTTTGAAAAGACTATCTATCTTGCACACTTTAAACGGTAGAAAAGTTAACAGTATGAAAAAAGCCTGCTATTTAGCCGGGTATTCATAAAACAGTTTTGAAAGAAAAACTGGTTTGGCATCTGGCTGGCAGGGTTGGCTGACAAAGAAACCGGGATGTTGCGTACAGAAATGTGCGGATCATCCCGGGTTTCTTCTTCGTGTCAACCTTTGTTTCATTCTTTGTAACACACGCAGGAGTTTTATTCTAATGGTTTCTTTCTATATATTTTGTTGATGTATAACGCATTGCCAACGATACGGGAAGTCATGAGAATAAAAAAAGAAGAGCCTTTCGACTCTTCTTGTCAAGGT
>CAMVIC010000221.1 GCA_947167435.1 uncultured Clostridia bacterium
AGGTCTTTGTTGTAGAACAGGACCCAGAAGTCGCTGCGGAACGGAATGCCGTACTGCACGCCGTCGATGGCGTAGTTCTTTTCAATGCCCACAAAGCCGGACATGTCGTAATCCGCAATGTAGTCCGTCAGCGGAGCGGCAAAGCCCTGGGCCTGCCAGTTGACCACCTGGTCGTTCTCCTTGAGCATGATAACGTCACTGGTATCGTGGCCAGCCAGCATCGTGCCGACCTTGACGCCGTATGCGTTGCCGGACTCAACGTCGATGTACTCGATCTTCACCCCGGGGTGGGAAGCTTCGAAGGCTTCCTTCTGGGCGGTCAGGTAGGCGGTCGTGGTGGCGTCCCAGGTCACGACGGTCAGCACCTTGTCTTCAGCCAGGGCGGGGACAGTCAGCAGCGAGAGCAGCATCATTGCGGCCAGCAGTACGGACAGCATTTTCTTCATGAAAGTTTCCTCCTCCTTCATTGCTTGGGAATGGTGTCTGGGAATTGTTATCGGTTTCACGGTTTGAGGCAGAGCGTCCTGTCTGTTCCGCGCCGTTTTGCCTTTCCGTTCCCTGTGTTTGTCTAAATATTATTGCTTTGTCCCCTTATTGTCAAGTGGTTTTTGGAAAAATATTTGAAAATGTCCGGGATTTTTCATGTTATCGGTAACATTTTTCTTGCTTTTCCGTCCGTTTCATGCTAATATGCTGGCGGAGGATAAGCGCATGAACAGAAAAGCCACCATCTATGATATCGCCCGTGAGGCGGGCGTATCCACCGCCACGGTCACGCGGGTGGTCCGCCGGGACCCCCATGTGAAGGAGGCCACCCGCCTGAAGGTCCAGCAGATCATCGACGCCCACGCCTATACGCCCAGCCTCTCCGCCCAGAATCTGGAGAGCGGCCGCAGCCGCGCGCTAGCCGTGGTGCTCCCGGTGATCTCCAACCTGTATTTCAACCGGATCCTGGACGCCGCCTACTGGGAGGCGGATAAGAACGGCTGCAGCCTCCGGCTCTTCCAGACCATGGAAAACCAGGCCATCTCCCCGGAGCTGGTCAACGAGCTGATCCGGTGCCGCATGGACGGCGTCCTGTTCGCCGGGAGCATCTGGTCCGCCGACCGCGACGACCTGAATTCCGCCCTGGAAAAGCTCGGCAGGTATATGCCCGTCGCCACGATCTGCCCGCCGGACGTCTCCCTGGAATGCATCTGCATCCAGAGCGACCTGGTCAACTGCTCCCGCCTGCCCGTGCGGCATCTGCACACCCTCGGCCACCGGCGCATTGCCTTCCTCGGCGGCTCCATGCACAGCAAGGATACCTCCCGCCGCGGCGTCGGCTTCCTGGAGCAGCTGCGCCTGCTGGACCTGCCGGACGATCCGGCCTACCATGTGGACGCGGGCTATGATATGGAGAGCGGCGAGCGGGCCGTCCTGCGGATGCTGTCCGGCCTGGATTCATCCCGCTGGCCCACCGCCATCGTCACCTTCAACGATCTGGTCGCCCTCGGCGTGATGAAGCAGCTGAAGAAAATGGGGCTCTCCTTGCCGCGGGATATGGCGATTATCGGGTGCGACAACCAGTTCTTCTGCGCCTACACGGACCCGTCCCTCACATCCGTGGATCTGCACCCGGAGGAGATGGCGCAGAGCGCTGTCCGGGAGCTGCTCCTCGCCCGCGAGTCCTCCTCCCGCTCCTTCGCCATGGTCCGGGAAGCAACCCTGGTCATCCGGGAAAGCTGCGGCGCGCATCTGGGCTTCCGAAAGCTTTGAGACAGGAGGCGTTTGCCCATGATCTCCATTCTTGTACGATCCGCCGACGGCGCGGTGCTTGCGTCGGCAGAGCATCCGGAGGAGGTGTGGCTTTCCGTGGACCGGGTCTATCAGCCCGGCGACGTCGTCATCATCTCCGGACAGAAGCACCTGATGGTTCAGCTTGACCAGGCGCTTCCCGCTGGAGAGGTCTTCCTGCCGGACGGATCCATGACCTGGACCGTCCCGTCGGGCGAGCACCGTCTCGCCTATGCCCCCGGCCTGTTTGACGCCCCGCGCCATTTTATTTACGCAAAGGCCATTGCGCAGCACGAGCTTTCCATCCCCCGCATCCTGTCCTGCAATCCCGCCGATCTGCGCGGGGATACGGATTTCTATCCGCACTGCACTGCCAATGTGGAGACCAGGAATGAAGCCTGCTTCTGTGCCCGCAACGTTATTGACGGCATCCGGTTGAACAGCTTTCACGGGGAATGGCCCTTCCAGAGCTGGGGCATCGGCGCCCGTGAGGACGCTTGGTGCCGCCTGGACCTGGGGCGCACGGTTGCCGTGGAGAAAATGGCGCTGACCCTGCGGGCAGATTTCCCGCACGACGCTTACTGGACGGCAGGCCATGTCATGCTGTCCGACGGAAGCGACATCCCTTTCCGTCTGCAAAAAACGGCAGACCGGCAATGGATCTGCCTGAAAAACAGACGGGTCCGCTGGCTGCGCCTGGAACGCCTGGTCAAAAGCGATGACCCCTCCGCCTTTCCCGCCCTGCGGCAATGGGAGGTTTTCGGGAGGGACATGGACTGAGTGATCAGGAGTGGCATCCGGCCTTTGTGGATCCCTGCTGACTGATTGCAAACGATGAAAGTCTTCCACCAGCCGGGTGAACCTCACGAAGCCTGATTCCCCATGCCCCTATGCAATGATCAACGCATAGACGAGCTGAGCGCTGCCAGGCCGGTTTTGACGGCCGCCGATAATTAGCTCAGCTAACGCGAGGCGGCCGTCGCGATAAAACTGACTACCGCCAAAATTAGCTCCTGCTAACGGCCAGCTAATTTTGGGCCGGATTTACGGGGTATATTGGGCGTTTTTCGGAGGATATGCGAACACCCACGAGCCGTTAGAAACGTAGTAATACTGGAGTTTCCCGGCGCTTGGAGGGAAAGCGTAGGCGAACGCTGGCCGCTTCTCCTAAGCGACAGGCCGTGGGTTCGAATCCCGCCGGGATCAGCGAAAAAGCCCGCTTTTCAGTAAAAATTGCTGGGATGGCGGGTTTTTCTTCAACAAGGGTAACGCTGGGTAATCGAAACATTCTCATGTCCCAACAACCGTGAAAGCGTGTAAAGGTCAATGCCGTTCTTCAGGTTGATATGCGCAAAGGTATGCCGGCATGTGTGCGGAGAAACTCGGATCTCCTCGCTGACGCCGGCAGCCTTTGCTGCTTTTTTCAGTATCTTGGCAACCGCTTCTGATGTCAGTTTCCTGCCGGTTCGGGAGAGGAAGAATTCTTTGTCGTGAAGCGCGTCTTTGAAATACGACTCGCGTGTTCTGCTGTATCTGAGCAGCGCTTTTGCGAGAAATGGCGAAACCGGGACAAGCCTTTCCTTGGCACCCTTTCCAGAGATCATGATGCTCTCTTCGTGAATCTGAGATTCTACCAGTTCCATCAGTTCGCTCAGGCGGACCCCGGTATCGAACATCATGGCAATCATTGCCCTGTTTCTAATCTCGATGAAAGACTGGCCGTTGTAATAGTTGATCATGTCCAGGATGTTCTTTTCTGTGAAGGTGCGGAGCTTCAGCTTCGGAAGCTTCATGTTCCTGATTCGTTTTGTTGGCGTTGCCTCAATATGGCCCTCGGCTTCCAAGTAATTGAAGAATGTCTTGAAGACCTTGAGAAGGTCATTGATGTATTGGGGTTTTCTGCCGGCATCATCCATCATCGACAGAAACCGTTTGATGTGGGACGGCTTCACATCTTCAACAGTGGAAATAGAAAACTCCTTTTCCAGAAACCGCTGGAGGTAGCGGATCTGCTTTCCATAATTGTCAATTGTCTTGGAAGACAAATGCCGGATCTTGCAGTCCAATTCAAATTCCTTTGCAGCTTCATCGAGT